>JBBSSF010000409.1:0-3898 GCA_038242345.1 Hyphomicrobiales bacterium | reverse complement strand
GGCTGGTGAGCGCGGCCGAGGCCGGGGCCGCCCGGCGCGAGCCGGTGCCGACGGAGCGGCGCCCCTTCCCGCGCCTCGCCCCCCATCTTTCCGAGCGGCTGGTGCGGGCCGAGCCGGACCGGCCCGTCCACCGGCTGACCCTTGACCGCACCATGCAGGCGGAACTGGAAGCCCTCGTCGCCGAGCGGGTGCGCCCCTTCGGCCCGGCGGCCTCGGGGGCCATCGTGGTGCTCGATCACCGCGCCAACGAGGTCCGCTCCCTCGTCGGCTCGCCGGGTCTTGCCGAGGACCGTCGCCTTGGCCATGTGGACATGACCGAGGCGGTCCGCTCGCCGGGATCGTCGCTGAAGCCCTTCATCTACGGGCTCGCCTTCGAGGCTGGCCTCGCCCATCCCGAGACCCTGGTGGAGGACCGGCCGACGCCCTTCGGCAGCTACCGGCCGGACAATTTCGACGCCACCTTCCAGGGCACGGTGACGGCGCGCACGGCGCTCCAGCAGTCCCTCAACGTGCCCGCGGTCGCCCTGCTGGAAGCCGTCGGCCCCGTGCGGCTGACGGTGCGGCTGGAGGAAGCCGGGGTGCGGCTGGCCCTGCCCCGGGAGGCCGCCCCCGGCCTTGCCATCGGCCTCGGCGGCGTCGGGCTGCGGCTCACCGATCTCGCCCGGCTCCATGCCGGGCTGGCGGAAGGCGGCCTCGTGCGCACGCCGGTGCTGGAGCGCGACCGCATCGGCCCGCCCGCGCCGCCGGTGCGCCTGCTGGATCCGGTGGCGGCCTGGTATGTGGCCGACATCCTGGCCGGCACGCCGCCGCCGGAAAATGGCCTCCTCCACCGCATCGCCTACAAGACCGGCACCTCCTATGGCTATCGCGATTCGTGGGCAGCCGGATTTGATGGCCGCCATGCGGTCGCGGTGTGGGTCGGCCGGGCCGATGGCCAGCCGGTGCCGGGCATGACCGGGCGCGGCGCCGCGGCCCCGGTGCTGTTCGAGGCCTTCGCCCGCCTCGCCCCGCGGCCGGCGCCCCGCGCCGGCCCGCCGCCGGGGGCGCTTCTCGCCACCACCGCGGGTCTGCCGGCGCCCTTGCGGCTGCTGGGCGCCCCGGCTGCCGGCCCGGCCGGACAATCCCCCGCCGGACCGGGCCTGCGCTTCGTCTATCCGCCCGATGGCGCGCGGGTCAGCCTCAGCGGCGACGGGGCGGTGCTGCCGCTTGCCTGGGCGCTGGAGGGCAGCCGCAACCCTGTGATGCTGCTCGTCAATGGCCGGCCGGCGGGCCCCCTCGGGCGCGACCGCGCCGGCTTCCTGGTGCCCCCCGGACCGGGCCTCCTGACGCTGACCGCCCTGGATGCCGCCGGCGACAGCACGCGGGTGCGGGTTTTCGTCGACCCGTGAAAAATCCCGCCGCACCGCGGCGTCTCTATGGTTTATTAACGATGTCCGTCCAATCTGAAGGCGGTATCCGGACTGTCCGGCGGGAGGATCCGCTCCGCCCCGGGACGGTTCGTCATCAGTCGCCGCGGGCTCCAGACAGGCCGCGGACGATGCAGAACAAGTCCAGGCGCCTTTACCGCGCGTGTCCGTCGCGCGCGGGCATCGGGTCATGGTCGAAGTGCCCGGGGAGCCAGCGAGGGTTGACCCAAACCATGACAGATCCGGTTTCGCCACCTGATGTCGGGGCGCCGATTGGCCCCAAGCTCGGACTGGAGTCTGGACGCACGCTGCTCGCTGTCGATGCCCCGCGGATCTACCCGACCCTGCTCGGCCCGCTGCCCCCCGGCGCGCGGCTGGTCATCTGCCAGCTCGTCAGCGCCGCCCGGCAGGACCCGCCGGACGTGCTGCACATGTTCGTGCGTGACCGTGTCAGCCTGCTGCGCGCCATGCCGTCGCTGCTCGCCCTGATGACGCCGAAGAACAGCGCCTGGCTCTCCTGGCCCATCGAGCAGACCCTGCTGCACGCCGACCTGACGCCGGATTATGTGCGCAAGGTGCTGCGCGGCACGCCGCTGGTGGAAACGAATTACGAAAACTTGAACGAGATGTGGATGGGCGTGCGCCTCGTGGAGCCCAAATCCCGGTGATGATCGGTCCCGGATCCCGCGCTGCGGGATCCGCGGCCTGCCGCATCCGGCGGGGGCCCTTCCGGATGTCACGGGAATTGATCTGCCCATGCCCCTCGCCCTGCCCTGGACGGACCGGACCGGTCGTCTGTCGCGCCTGAAGCTCGTGGTCTTCCTTCTCCTGTTCGTGCCCGGGCTGGCCGCCGCCGGGGCGCTTGCCCGCGCGAGCCTCGATCCGGCGCCCCTGATCGGCCCGTTCGCCGCCCGGCCCGTCACCGCCGCCCTGCATGATGCCGGCGACTGGGCGGTGCGTTTCCTGCTCCTCACCCTCGCGATCACGCCGCTCCGCCGCATCTTCGGCTGGAGCCGGGTGCTCCAGCTGCGCCGCATGCTGGGGCTGGCCGCCTTCGCCTATGCCCTCGCCCATCTCCTCCTCTATGTCGCCCAGGAACAGGGCGACCTCGCCAAGGTGGCGCGCGAGATCGGGCTGCGCATCTCTCTGACCATCGGCTTCGTCGGCCTCCTCGGGCTGGTGGCGCTTGCCGTCACCTCCACCGATGGCGCCATCCGGCGGATGGGGGCGCAGGGCTGGAACCGGCTGCACCGCCTCGTGCACCCGATCGCCGTGCTGGCGCTGGTCCATTTCTTCCTGCAATCGAAGGTGGATATCAGCGAGCCGGTGCTGATGAGCGGGATCTATCTGTGGCTGGCCGGCTTCCGCCTGCTCGACCGCACCGCGCTGAAAGGGGCGGCCGATGGACGCCGCGGCCGCATGGTCGCCACCCTCACCCTGATCGGTCTCGCCCTTGCCGCGGGTCTCGCCACCGCCGGCGTCGAGGCGCTGTGGTATGGCCTCGCCTCCGGGGTGGATCCGCTGCGGGTGCTGGCGGCCAATCTTGACCTGTCGCTCCTGCCGCCGCGGCCGGCGCTGCTGGTAACCCTGCTCGGGCTGGTGGTCGCCCTGCTTCAGGCCGTGCTCTCCGGCCGGCGGCCGCCCTTGAGGGCACGCGCCGCCGCGGCATAGCCGCCGCCGGCCCCGTCGATGAAGTGGATGTGGCTGGCCTGCCGCATCGACGGCACGAAGCAGGTGACGAGGGCCTTGTCCTGGCGGTGCACGCCGACGGCAGCCACGCCCTCCCCGGCTGCCCGGTCGAGCCGGGCCGCGATCCGCTCGGCCAGCGCCGGCGAACAGTCGAGGGTGAGCTTCAGCCCGTCCTCATATTTGCGGAAATCCGCATTGGCCGTCAGTTCGGCGAGATAGCGGCGGACATCGAGCCCGCCGAGAACGATCCCGGTGCGCCGGAGCAGGGCCAGCAGCACCGACTGTCCGAGAAGACGCAGGAAATAGCGCGTCCGGGCGAGCCCCGGCCGGCGGGTCGCCAGACGCACGTCGAGCTGGGAGGCGCTCGGCGTGAAGGTCAGCTCGGGGCCGCCGGGAGGCAGCGGACGGCCCTCCGCCTCCACTTCGCCCGCCAGCGCCAGCACATCGGCGACCAGCGCCGAGAAGGCCGCGGCATCGCCCCCGGGCACGGGATCGGCCAGCACCGACAGGATCAGCCCGTGCCGGGCCGGCATCTCGTCCCAGCGGCAGGAGAGGCCGGCGAGATCCGGCCGGCTGCCGGCGGGCGCCGGCGCGATCATGGCCCGGCCGGCCTTCATCTCCACGACCGCCCGCGCCACGCCGCCGCCGGAGAACATCGCATAATCGACCTCCGGCGAGACGGAGAAGCGGGCGAGACGGACATCGGCACCGGCGGCCCGCAGGGCGCGCACCGGCAGCACGGCCACGCGCAAGTCCAGCCCCAGCTCCTCGCGGGCGAACACGGCGGTGCGCGCCAGCACCTC
>JBBSSF010000408.1:0-3900 GCA_038242345.1 Hyphomicrobiales bacterium | reverse complement strand
GCCCCACCAGCTGGTTCGGGGCCCCGTGGGCCTATACCCCGGCGGGAGCGGGTTTTTTGGGGGGCGACGCCCCCGGAACCCCCGTCCGGGCGGCCAGAGGCCTCCCGGGCCCTCTCCCTTTTTCTTCAGGCCTCATGGCCCTTCTGGAAGAAGGCGTGGATGGAACGGGCGAGGCTCTCGGAGATGCCGTCGACCGCCATCAGGTCTTCCAGCGCTGCGCGGCCGACGGCCTTGGCGGTGCCGAAATGGCGCAGCAGCGCGCGCTTGCGCGTCGGGCCGACGCCCGGGATCTCGTCCAGCGGATTGGCCACGAACTCCTTCGCCCGTTTCGCCCGGTGGGTGCCGATGGCAAAGCGGTGGGCCTCGTCGCGCAGGCGCTGGACGAAATAGAGCACGGGATCGCGCGGCGGCAGGCGGAAGGGCGCCCGGCCCGGCACATGGAACTCCTCGCGGCCGGAGTCCCGGTCCGCCCCCTTGGCGATGCCGACCAGCGCCACATCGGCTTCCGTCAGGCCCAGATCCGTCAGCACGGCCCGCGCCGCCGTCAGCTGGCCGGCGCCCCCGTCGATCAGCACCAGATCCGGCCAGTCCGGGAAGCTATCCGCCGGCGGCTCCTCGCCCTCGGGCAGCGGCGTCGCCTCGGAGGGCCGCGTCGCCTCCTTCAAGAGCCGCGAGAAGCGCCGCGTCAGCACCTCCCGCATCATGCCGAAGTCGTCGCCGGGCGTAATGTCGGTGGAACGGATGTTGAACTTGCGATAGCGGCTCTTCACGAAGCCTTCTTCGCCCGCCACGATCATGCCGCCGACGGCATTGGTGCCCATGATGTGGGAGTTGTCATAGACTTCGACGCGCCGCGGCGGCGCCTTCAGCTCGAAGGCCATGGCGAGACCCTCCAGAAGCTTCTTCTGACTGGAGGTTTCCGCCAGACGTCGGCCCAGCGCCTCGCGGGCATTCTGCAAGGCGTGGTCGACCAGATCGCGCTTCTCCCCGCGCTTCGGGGCCGCCACCTCCACCTTGCGGCCAGCCCGCTCGGAGAGGGCACGGGCGAGCAGATCCTGCTCGGCCAGATCATCGGAAACGAGGACGAGGCGCGGCGGCGGCTTGTCGTCATAGAACTGGCCGAGAAAGCTCTCCAGCACGTCCGCGGTGGAAAGGCTGGCGTCGGCCCGGGGGAAATAGGCCCGGTTGCCCCAGTTCTGGCCGGTGCGGAAGAAGAACACCTGCACGCAGGTCTGCCCCGCCTCCTGCACGGCGGCGAACACGTCCGCCTCCTCCACCCCCTGGGGGTTGATGCCCTGCTGGGAGGTGACATGGGCGAGTGCGGCCAGACGGTCGCGGTAGACGGCGGCCTGCTCGAAATCCAGCCGCTCGGCGGCCGCTTCCATGGCGCCGGCGATCTCGCCGCGCACCCGGGCGCCCTCGCCGCGCAGGAAGTCCTCGGCCTCCCCCACGAGGTCGCCATAGTCCTTCAGGTCGATCTCGCCGGTGCATGGCGCGGCACAGCGCTTGATCTGGAACAGGAGGCACGGCCGCGTCCGGCTCTCATAGACGGAATCCGAGCAGGAGCGGATGAGGAAGGCCTTCTGCAGCGCGTTGAGCGTGCGCCCGACGGCGCCGGCCGAGGCGAAGGGACCGAAATAATCGCCCTTGCGGGTGCGTGCGCCGCGGTGCTTCAGAAGCACCGGCGCCGGATGATCCCGGGCGATCAGGATATAGGGAAAGGACTTGTCGTCCCGAAGCAGCACATTGAAGCGGGGACGCAGCCGCTTGATGAGGTTGGCTTCCAGCAGAAGCGCCTCGGTCTCGGTGCGGGTGACGATGAATTCCATCGTCACCGTCGCATGGATCATGCGGGCGATGCGGATGGAGAGCGCCTCGGGACGGGTATAGTTGACGACACGCTTCTTCAGATTGCGCGCCTTGCCGACATAGAGCACGTCGCCGGCGCCATCCAGCATCCGGTAGACACCGGGCGCATCGGGCAGGCGCTTGACGAAATCGGCAATGCGCGCCGCCCCCGTCAGGGTGGGGTCGGTGGTGTCGCCGTCCATCTCGAAGCGCACGAAGCCGTCATCGCCGGGGGCGACGCGCTCGGGCGCCAGCGACCCGCCGGCCGCCACGGCCTCGTCCTCGTCGGTCTCGTCAAAGCGGAGACCGCCGGCTTCCTCCGGCGCCCCCGATCCGGAGCGGCTCATTTTCCGGCAATCCCCAGAATGTCCGGCGTTTCCCAGCCGAGATGCTGGCCGCCATCCAGCGCCAGCATCTGGCCGGTCACCGAATGGGCCTCGACCAGAAAGCGCACGGCACGGCCGAATTCGGCGAGATCCGGCCCGCGCTTCAGCGGGATGGCGGCAATCTCGGCTTCCAGTTCGCCCGGGGCCATGAACGGGTTGGCGAGCGCCGGCCCGGGGCCGATGCCCACCACCCGCACCTTGGGCGCCAGCGCCTGGGCCAGCGTCCGCGTCGCGTTCCAGAGTGCTGATTTGGTGAGAGTGTAGGAGAAGTTCAACGGCGTCGGCCTCAGCACCCGCTGGTCCAGGAGGTTGACGACCAGCGGATCGTCGGCCGCATCGGCGGCGGCGGCAAAATCCCGGGCGAGGAAGACCGGCGCGGCCAGGTTCACCGTCATCTGGTGCTGCCACTGCTCCGGCGTCAGGGTCTCCGGCGTGTCGTCGAGGAAGACGGAGGCGTTGTTGACGAGGAGCGTCGGCGCGCCCAACACCGCCGTCACCTCGGGCACGATGCGGGCGACCGCCGAGAGATCGGCGAGATCGGCCTCCACCACGATCGCCTGGCTGTTGCCGGCGCGGATCTCGGCCGCCACCGCCTCGGCCTCGGCCCCGGAGCGGTTGCAGTGGATCGCCACATCATAGCCGTGGCGCGCGAGATCCAGGGCGATGGCCCGGCCGATGCGGCGGGCAGCGCCGGTGACGAGGGCGACGCGACGGGGCATGGGGGCTTCTCCCGGGACAGGCGGAACAGGAACGGACGCGCGTTGACCGGGACGTCCCGCCGCCGTCAGCGGCCGGAGGCAGCCTTCTCGGCGCGGATCGCCCGACGCTCGATCACCTTGGCCGGACGCAGCATGCGACCCGTCGCCACCAGCATCGAGAAGGCCAGACCATACCAGCCCAAAAGGAAATAGCGACGGATAATCCATACCTTGAAGAAGATCGCGATGGGATCGGCAATCAACCGCCAGTTGGACAGCTCGCGCCCGCGCTGCTCCAGATCGGCCACCTGATGATCGGAGTAGCGATTGAACTTCGCCATGACCTGGGCAAAGGAGATGATCGACTTGTGATGGATGCGCCCCTTGAGCAGGGCGACGCGCACCCCCTCTTTCGGCACCAGGCTGTCATGGACGAGGCTGGTATCGAAGGAGCCGGCATCGGCCCGGTAGAGGCGCAGTTCCATCGGCCCCCAGCCGAAGCGGTGGGGCTTCGTCTGCCACACGGCCATCTCGACATAGGGGATGCCATAGACGGCAGCCGGCGGCTCGCCATTGGCGAACAGCGCGCGGATCTCGGCCTGAAGCTCCGGCGACAGCACCTCGTCGGCATCGAGATTGAGCAGCCACGGCCCCCGGCACTGCTGCTCGGCAAAGTGCTTCTGCGGGCCATAGCCCGGCCAGTCATTGTGAATCACCCGGGCGCCGAAGGATCTGGCGATCGCCACGGTGTCGTCGGTGGAGCCCGAATCGACCACCACGATCTCGTCGGCCAGATCCCTCACCGAAGCGAGGGTCTCGCCCAGCCGTTCGGCCTCGTTGAGGGTGATGAGGAAGACGGACAGGAATGGCCGGTCAGCAGGCATCGGGGCGGAGGACCTCTTTGACGGAACCCGGGCGGCAGGGGCCACCCGGCCGGCCCCCGGAGCGGGCCGGCCGACACGGGGTCT
>JBBSSF010000407.1:0-3905 GCA_038242345.1 Hyphomicrobiales bacterium | reverse complement strand
GGTCCCGATGCCGCATGGAATGCCCCGTCCGCACCGGCGCGCACCATCCTCCCCCTCCCCGCGGACGGCCGCGGATTCCGTGCCGGAAGGATGATTCTCCGGTTGACGGAACAAACAAGATACGTACATTGGACATATCAGGAACATTTGCCCGGGAGGTGGATATGGCCCAATTGGTTCAGGACACTGTCGCCCTCATCGCCCTCATCCTGTTCGGGGCGACGGCCGCCTTCTGGGTGGATGTCCTCAGGGCCCTCATCTGAGGCGCCTGCCCGGGCGCTGCGGACGGGGGGCGGACGGATGTGCGCCGGAAGCATGAAGGAGAGACCCATGTCGGACAGAGCCGGGTTCGTTCATCTGCGGGTCCATTCGGCCTACTCGCTTCTGGAAGGCGCCATCCACGTCAAGGATCTGGTGAAGCTCGCCAAGGCCGACGGCCAGCCGGCCATTGCCGTCACCGATCATGGCAACCTGTTCGGCGCGCTGGAATTTTCCGAAAAGGCCCAGGAGGTCGGCGTCCAGCCCGTCATCGGCACCATGCTTGCCGTCGAGATGGAGGAGACGCTGCCCGTCAAGCGCGGGCAGAAGGATGACGGCCCGCCCGCCCTCGTGGTGCTTGCCGCCACCGTGGAGGGCTATGACAATCTGGTGCGCCTCGTCAGCCGCTCCTTCATGGAGACCGAGCCCGGCCAGAAGGCCCGCGTCACCGAGGCCATGCTGGCCGAACATGCCGCCGGGCTGATCGTGCTGTCCGGTTCCACCTCCGGCCCGGTCGAGCGGGCGGTGATCGCCGGCCTGCCGGAGGTCGCCGATGCCCGGCTCGACCGGCTCGCCGCCCTCTTTCCTGATCGATTCTATCTGGAATTGCAGCGCCACGGCCTCGCCGAGGAGGCGCTGTGCGAGGAGTATCTGGTCGACCGCGCCTATGCCCGCGGCCTGCCGCTGGTGGCCACCAACGAGCCCTTTTTTGCCCGGCGCGAGGACTATGAGGCTCATGATGCCCTCATCTGCATCGCCGAGGGGCGCTATCTGGTGGAGGAAGACCGGCGGCACCTGACGCCGGAGCATTATTTCAAGTCGCGCGCCGAGATGCGCTCGCTGTTCTCGGACCTGCCGGAGGCCCTCGACAACACCCTGGAGATCGCGCGCCGCTGTGCCGTGCGTGCGCCGCGGCGCAAGCCGATCCTGCCGCGCTTTGCCGGCGCCGGCGCCGATGCCGATGCGGAGGCGGCGGAAGCCGCCGAGCTGCGCCGGCAGGCCGAGGAAGGCCTCACCCACCGGCTTGCCACCCGCGGCACCTCCGAGGGGCTCACGGAGGAGGACTATCGCAGGCGCCTCGCCTTCGAGCTCAACGTCATCGAGACGATGAAATTCCCCGGCTACTTCCTCATCGTGTCGGACTTCATCAAGTGGGCCAAGGCCCATGGCATTCCGGTCGGCCCGGGCCGCGGCTCCGGCGCCGGCTCGCTGGTGGCCTATTCCCTGACCATCACCGATCTCGATCCGATGCGCTTCGCGCTGCTGTTCGAGCGCTTCCTGAACCCGGAACGCGTGTCGATGCCGGACTTCGACATCGACTTCTGCCAGGACAAGCGCGAGCAGGTGATCCGCTATGTCCAGGGCAAATATGGCTACGCCCAGGTGGCGCAGATCATCACCTTCGGCTCGCTGCAGGCCCGCGCGGTGCTGCGCGATGTCGGCCGCGTGCTGCAGATGCCCTATGGCCAGGTCGACCGGCTCTCCAAGATGGTGCCGCAGAACCCGTCCAATCCGATCACGCTGGCCAAGGCCCTGGAGACCGAGCCGCGGCTGCAGGAGGCCTGTCAGGAACCCGCCGTCGACCGGCTGGTGAAGATGGCCATGAAGCTCGAAGGGCTGTTCCGCCACGCCTCCACCCACGCCGCCGGCATCGTCATCGGCGACCGGCCGCTGGACCGGCTGGTGCCGATCTATCGTGATCCGCGCTCCGACATGCCGGTCACCCAGTTCAACATGAAATGGGTGGAACAGGCCGGTCTGGTGAAGTTCGACTTCCTCGGCCTGAAGACTCTCACCGTCATTCAGGAAGCGGTGGATCTCCTGAAGAAGCGCGGCGTCCACATCGACCCCGGCGCCCTGCCGCTCGATGACGAGAAGACCTACCGGATGCTGGCCAGGGGCGAGACGGTGGGCGTGTTCCAGCTGGAAAGCCAGGGCATGCGCAAGGCGCTGCTCGGCATGAAGCCCGACCGGTTCGAGGACATCGTCGCCCTCGTCGCCCTCTACCGGCCGGGCCCGATGGACAACATCCCCACCTACAACAAGTGCAAGCACGGGCTGGAGGAGCCCGATTATCTGCATCCCCTGCTGGAGCCGATCCTGAAGGAAACCTTCGGCGTCATCATCTATCAGGAGCAGGTGATGCAGATCGCCCAGGTGCTGTCGGGCTATTCGCTCGGCGGCGCCGACCTGCTGCGGCGCGCCATGGGCAAGAAGATCCGCGCGGAAATGGACAAGCAGCGGGTGACCTTCGTCGATGGCGCGGTGGAACGCGGGGTCGACCGGGATCATGCCAACCTGATCTTCGACCTGGTGGCCAAGTTCGCCGACTACGGCTTCAACAAGTCCCATGCCGCCGCCTATGCCCTCGTCGCCTATCAGACGGCGTGGCTGAAGGCCAACTATCCGGTGGAGTTCCTGGCCGCCTCCATGACCCTCGACATGGCCAACACCGACAAGCTCAACGATTTCCGCCGCGAGGCGATCCGGCTGGGCTTCGAGGTGCTGCCGCCCTCGGTCAACCGGTCGGGGGCCACCTTCGATGTCGCCGAGGGGCGCATCCTCTATGCGCTGGCCGCCATCAAGGGCGTCGGCCGGCCGATGGTCGATCATCTGGTGGAGCGGCGCGGCGACAGGCCCTTCTGCGACCTGGGCGATTTCGCCCGGCGCATCAATCCGAAGCAGATGAACAAGCGCGTGCTGGAAAGCCTGGTCGCCGCCGGCGCCTTTGACGATCTGGAGCCGGACCGGGCGCGGCTGACGGCCGGTCTCGACCGGGTGATGGCGGAATCCCAGCGCGCCAGCGAGGGCGCGGCCACCGGCCAGTCGGAACTGTTTGGCGGCGGCGCGCCCCAGCCCATCGCCCTGCCCATGGTCGATCCCTGGCTGCCCGACGAGAAGCTGCAGAAGGAGCACGCCGCCGTCGGCTTCTATCTCTCCGCCCACCCGCTCGACGAATATCGCGCCGTGTTCGAGAAGCTGCGGGTGCAGATGTGGAGCGATTTCGTGGAAGCGGTGAAGCGGGGGGCGGCGGCCGGACGGCTGGTCGGCACTGTCACCAGCCGGCAGGAGCGCCGCACCAAGACCGGCAACCGCATGGGCATCGTCCGCTTCTCCGATCCGTCAGGCCAGTATGAGGCGGTGCTGTTCTCCGAAGCCCTCAACCAGTTCCGCGACAAGCTGGAGCCCGGCGCCGCCGTTGTGCTGCTGGTCGGCGCCGAGGAGCGCGAGGAAGGCGTCTCGGTGCGCATCCAGTCGGTGCAGTCCCTCGATGACGAGGTGAAGGGTCTCTCCCGGGCCATGCGGGTGTTCGTGGAGGAGAGCGGCGCCATCGACGCTCTCGCCCGCCATCTGGAACGCGGCGACGGCTCGGTCAGCCTGGTGCTGCGGCTGGCCGGCGGGGCGCGGGAAGTCGAGATGAAACTCCCCGGCCGCTACCGCATCGGCCCGCCGGTGGCGAGCGCGCTGCGCACCGTGCGCGGCGTGGCCGACGTGGCGTTGATGTAATATACTCCTACGCCGTCGGAATCCCCGGTGATGCCCCGCCGATGAGGTGGAACCTGTCTGTTATGAGGCTGGCTATCCGAGTTGCCTGTTTGGGCAGACATCGGAAGAAGTCGTCGAAGGCTTGTCTGAAGAGAGCGAAG
>JBBSSF010000406.1:0-3908 GCA_038242345.1 Hyphomicrobiales bacterium | reverse complement strand
CTTTTCGGGCGGATCCGGAGACGGGGCGGTTTCCGGGGCGGAGGCTCTCCGGGTGCCGGCGGTTGCGGCGGCGGTGCGGGTTATTTCCGAGGCCGCGGCGACGCTGGATCTGCGGATCATGGAGCGCCGGGACGATGGCACGGAAAGCGAGCTGACCGACCATCCGATGGGCCAGCTTCTCCGGGGCGACGCCAATGGCTGGACGTCCGGCTTCGAGCTCATCCGCGACCTCGCCATGGCGGCGCTCACCCAGGATCGCGGCGGTCTGGCCTGGGTGAACCGGGTGGACGGCGAGGCGCGGGAGATCATCCAGTTCCGGCCGGGGGTGCTGACGGTCGAGTTCGACATGCTGACCGGCGAGCCGACCTACCGGCGGCAGGGGGAGAAGATCCCCGCCGGCGACATCATCCATGTGCGGGGGCCGTTTGACCGGTGCCCGCTGTCGCTTGCGGCCGAGGCCATCGGCGCGGCGCGCATGATGGAGCGGCACGCGGCCAAGCTGTTCGAGAATGGCGCGCGGCCGGGTGGCGTCATCACCACGCCGAAGCAGCTTGGCGACAAGGGCGTGAAATCCATGATCGCCGCCTGGCGCGCCGCCCATGACGGGCCGGACAAGGCCGGCAAGACCGCGATCCTCTGGGACGGGGCGAGCTTTTCGCCGCTGATGCTTTCCAGTGTCGATGCGCAGTTTCTGGAGCTGCGGAAGTTCCAGATCCTCGAGATTGCCCGGGCCTTCCGGGTGTCGCCGACGCTGCTGTTCGACTTCGACCGGGCAACCTGGGCGAATGGCGAGCAGGCGGGCAAGGAATTCCTCACCTACACGCTGGAACCCTGGCTGAAGACGCTGGAAGCCGCCCTTGGCCGGGCGCTGCTGACCCCTGCCGAGCGCCAGCGCCGGCGCTTCCTGTTCGACCGGGACGACCTGACCCGGGCCGACCTTGCGACCCGGGCGACGGCCATTTCCTCCCTCATCGCGGCCAAGGTGCTGAACCCCAACACCGCCCGGAGCTGGCTGGATCTCGCCCCCTATGACGGCGGCGAGATCTACCAGAACCCCGCGATCAATCCGGAGCGCCCTGCCCCGGCACCGTCCACCCCTGCCCGTGAGGGGCCCAATGGAACTTGACGACATCTTTGCCACCATCGCCGACCAGGACCGGGGGCGATGGATGGACATCCGCGACCCGTGGGAGGGCCAGCCGACAGGCGTGCGCCTTCTCATCGCCGGGCCGGACAGCGACGTGCAGCGCCGGGCGCGCATTGCCCTGATGGACGGGCTTGCGGAGGCGGCCGGCGCTGACGGCACGGTCTCCTTTGCCGATCGGGAGGCGGCGCGCATCGACAGCCTCGCGCGGTGCGTTCTGGCCTGGGAGGTGCCGCCGGACGAAGACGGCCGGCAGGCGCCCTTCGGCCACCGGGCGGTGGTGCGTCTGCTCAAGGTGCCGTGGGTGCAGGAGCAGGCGGATGGGTTTGCCGGCAACCGGCAGGCCTTCCGGCCGGGAGGGCGGTGATGGAGCATCTCGGCCTTTCCGTCCGCTTCGAGCCGCCGGGCGACAGCGGGGCCTTTTCCGGCCATGCGGCGATCTTCGACACCCCCAACCGGCATGGCGAGATCGTCGCCCGCGGCGCCTTCCGCAAGAGCCTTGCCGAGCACAAGGCGGCCGGCACCCGCCCGCTGATGCTGTGGGCCCATGACCTTTCCGACGTGATCGGCGTCTGGACCGACATCCGCGAAGACCCGACCGGGCTTGCCGTCTCCGGCCGACTGATCACCGAGACCCGGCGCGGGGCCGAGGCCCATGCGCTGCTGAAGGGCGGCGCCCTGGATGGCCTCTCCATCGGCTTCAGCGTGCGGGGCGACAAGCTCGGCCTCAACGGCCTCAGGACGCTGACGGAAATCGAGCTGGTGGAAATCAGCCTCGTCGGGCTGCCCTCGGCCCGGGGCGCCCGCATCACCGAGGTCCGCGCCCGATCCGACGGGCTTTCCACCTTTGCCGAGGCCTGCCGGCAGGCCCGGTGCACCCTCTTTGCCATGAAGGACAGCCGATGACCTCTCCCCTCGAAACCCGCTCCGCCCCGGAGGCGGAGGATCCGATCTCCATGGCCACCCGGACCGTGGAAGAGCTGCGCTCCGGCTTCGCCGAGTTCCGCACCGGGGCCGAACAGCGGCTGGGAGCGATTGCGGCGCTGGAACAGCGCATGGGCACCATGGACACTCTGGAACAGCGGATCCGCGATCTGGAGACCCGGGCCAACCGGCCGAGCGGCGGCCCCGCGCCGGCGGAAGTTGCGCTCGAGCGTCGGGCCTTCACCAGCTATCTGCGCCGGGGCGACGCCCGGATGGTGGCCGAGGAGGTGCGCGCCCTCGTGGTGGGGGATGACGCCAAGGGCGGCTATCTCGCCCCGCCGGAGTTCTCGCGGGAGATCATCAAGGACCTCGTGGAGTTCTCGCCGGTGCGTGCGGTGGCGCGGGTGGGCGCCATGGCGGGCGCCTCCATCATCCTGCCGAAGCGCACCGGCACCACCACCGCCCATTGGGTGGGGGAGGAGGAGGAGCGCCCGGAGACCGGCACCACCTATGGGCAGGTGGAAATCCCGGCCCATGAGATCGCGTGCTTCGTCGACGTCTCGCTGCGCATCATCGAGGATGCGGCCGTGGACGTGGAGGCGGAAGTGTCGTCCGCGCTTGCCGAGGAGTTCGGCCGGCTCGAGGGCGCGGCCTTCATCGCCGGCAGCGGGGTGAAGCAGCCGCTGGGGCTGCTGTCGGCCACCGGGGTGGCGCCGTTTGCCAACGGGCACGCGACCGACCTCAAGTCCGATGCCCTCATCAAGATGATGTACAGCCTGCCGGCCCAGTACCGGAACACCGGCGCGTGGATGATGAGCTCCACCACGCTTGCCGCCGTCAGCACCCTGAAGGACGGCAACGGCAACTATCTCTGGCGGGAGGCCTATGCGGCGGGCCAGCCGGCCACCCTGCTCGGCCGTCCGGTGGTGGAAGCCGTGGACATGCCCGATGCGGCCTCGGGCGAGATGCCGATCCTGTTCGGCGATTTCGCCACCGCCTACCGGATCTATGACCGCGTGGGCATGAGCATCATGCGCGACCCTTACACCGTCGCCGCCAAGGGCCTCGTGCGCTTCCACGCCCGGCGCCGGGTGGGTGGCGGCATGGTGCAGCCGGCCGCGCTCCGCAAGCTCAAGATGGCCACCAGCGTCTGAGGATCCCGACATGCGCGACATCGCCCACAATATCGGCGTGGTGCAGGCCATCGCCCCGGCCGTGCAGGCGGCCACCGTCACCAGCGCCGCCCTCGACCTCCTCGGCTTCGGGTCGGCGGCCTTCGTCATCAACACCGGGGCCATCGCCGGATCCGGCAACTTCACGGCCAAGGTGCAGGAGAGCGACACCACCACGGCCGGCGACTTCACCGACGTGGACGCCGATCACCTTCACGGCAGCCTGCCGGCGGTGCTCTCGGCCAACAGCGTGGCGAAGGCCGGGTACCGGGGCTTCAAGCGGTACCTGCGCCTCGTGCTGACCCTCAACAGCGGCACGTCGATCGCGGCCGGGGCCGTGCTGGTCAAGGGCAACGCCTCCGAGCGTCCGGTGCCCTGATGCCCGTCCGCGCGCCCAGCATCTGCCAGTGCGGCCGGGTGATCCCCTCCGGAGAGACCTGCCCGTGCCGCCAGAAGGCCGACCGGGAGAGGAAAGCCCGGTTCGACGCCACCAGGCCGACCGCACGGGTGCGCGGCTATGACCGGACATGGGAGCGGGAGCGCAAGGCGTTCCTCCTCTCGCATCCCCTCTGCGTCCGCTGCGGAGCGCCGGCCACCCTCGTGGATCACATCCGCCCGCACCGGGGCAACGAGGCCCTGTTCCGGGACAAGACCAACTGGCAGGCCCT
>JBBSSF010000405.1:0-3933 GCA_038242345.1 Hyphomicrobiales bacterium | reverse complement strand
GCCGGACCGGCCCCCGCGGGGGCCGGTCCACGCACGAACTCATACCAAAGATCCTCGAAGAGGACTCTTTGGCATTCAAATGCGGATTTCTCATGCCATTGGAGCATATGAGAAATTCGCTGCTCTTCAGGCGCATGGTGCGGTCAGCACTTCGTGTGCCTGGTATCAGACGGCTCCGGCGTCCGCGTCGCCGTCAGGTTCGTCTCCGTCAGCTTCGCCATCGTCAGGGTCGCCCTCCTCCTCCGGCGGATCGGCCGGCACCTCGCCGTGCACCAGCCGGTGGATGAAATCGAGCTTGTCGATGGCCGCCGGCGCCAGCACGAAGGGATAGAGATCCGGCAGCCCCATGGAGCGGTTGAGGGCGTTGACCGCGAAGGTAAGCGGCAGCCACGCATCCACGACATTGGCGAACGGGCCCGGCGTGTAGGGATCGAAATCCATCCGCCGGTCGCCCTCCTCCGGCTGCGCCCCGGCGACCACCATGCGAAAGGCCGCCGCCGTTTCCAGGGTGTCGACGATGTGGAAATAGTGGGCCCAGGTCTCGGCGAAGTCCTCCCACGGATGCATGGTGGCATAGGCCGAAACGAAGCGCTCCTCCCAGTCCGGCGGCGCGCCCTCCTCATAATGACGGTCGAGGGCCTCGCCATAGTCCATGCTGTCATCGCCGAACACCGCCCGGCAGGCGGCGAGCCGGCCGCCATCGCTCACCAGCCGGTCCCAGTAATAATGGCCGATCTCGTGGCGGAAATGGCCGAGCAGGGTGCGGTAGGGCTCCCCCATCTCCGCCCGGGCCTTCTCGCGCAGGGCATCGTCGGCCTCGGCGATGTTGAGGGTGATGAGGCCGTTGTCGTGGCCGGTCATCACCGGCTCGTCGGGGGCATCGGCCAGAAACTCGAAGGCCAGCCCCGTCTCGGGCTCCTCGGCCCGGGTGACGATCGGCAGGTTCCAGCGGATGAGGCTGTAGGCCAGCCGGTGCTTGGCCACCTCGATGCGGCGCCAGCGCTCGGCATTGCCCTCCACCGTCAGGTCCGGCACCGTCAGGTTGGTGCGGCAGCAGGCGCAGAACGGCTCCTCCGAGCCATCCTCCACCAGCCAGTTGCAGACATCATGGGCGGCATTGGCGCAGAAGCGGTAGAGCCCGGGCGCGCCATCGGCCCGCGCCCACAGATCCGGCTCCGGCCCGGGCGCGAGCGTGATGACGGCCGTCTCGGCCGGCAGGAAGCCCAGGGACGCACCACAGGACTCACACCGCCCATTCTCGAAGAACAGCCGGTTGCCACAGTTCGTGCAGGTGAACGGACGCATGATCGGGGTCACTCCCTGTTCTCGTCGGCCCTGTTGTGATCCGCCGGCGCGGCCGGGACCAGCCCCGGCCGGCGTCCGGCGCGAAAAAGAATGGATGCGGACAGGAACGCGCCAGCGGACGGACGGATCCATCCGATTTTGCCGCAGGGACTGGCGGGAACCGAATCGCCGCCCGCGGAATTCAGCATCGGGTGGTGCGGTCGCAGCGCCCCCGGAGCGGGGCCCGGCCGAGGCACCGGCCCGGATGGCCTCCACCGGATGGACGATCGTGCAACTCGGTTCGAGAATTCCCCGACAGGCGGTCCTTCTGGCTGCCGGCTTCGTTCTTCTGGTGCTCATCAGCGGCACCTCGGTGTGGCTCGTCACCCAGTCGCGGGAGGTTGGCCGCTCGGTCGCCCGCACCCTTGAGGTGACCTCGGCGGTCGCCGGGCTGCGCACGGCGATCCGGCGCACCGAAAGCGCCCAGCGCGGCTATCTGCTGACCGGCGAGGATGGCTACCGTGCCATGTTCGACGATGCCCGGGCGGGAATCGACCGGCAGCTGGCCCGCATCGCCACGCTCACCCGGGACAATCCGGTGCAGACCAGGCGCGCCGCCATCATCCGCGATGCGCTGGCGCCGAAACTCGACTTCCTCGACCAGTCGATGGAGCTTCAGGCGGCCGGGCGCACCCGGGATGCCCTCGCGCTTGCCCGCTCCGGGCCGGGCATCGACCTGATGGATGATGTCGGCATGGCCATCGGCGGCATGGCGGATTCCGAGCGGACGCTGCTGGCCGAACGCCGCGCCCGGGACGAGCAGATCACCACCGGCCTCCTTGTCCTCACCCTGGCCGGCGCCTCGGCCATCGTGGCGCTCGCCTTCGCCTCGGTGCTGATGGTGCGCCGCTCGGCGGCCGCGGCCGAGCAGGCCCGCAGCGCCCTTGAGGAGGCGAACCTGCATCTGGAAGAGAAGGTCGCCGAGCGCACGACGGAGCTTCAGGAGACCAACGAGGAACTCCAGCGCTTCGCCTATATCGTCGGCCACGACCTGCGCTCGCCGCTCGTCAACATCATGGGCTTCACCAGCGAGCTGGAAAGCCTGCGCGACGCCTTCATGGAGCGGCTGACCCGCGGGCCGGCGACGACGCCCGGGGAGATCGAGGCCGATGCGCTCCTGAAGGCCGATGCCGACGAGGCGCTGGGCTTCATCAAGTCGTCCACGGCCAAGATGGACCGGCTCATCAACGCCATCCTCGCCCTCTCGCGCGCCGGGCGGCGGGAATTCCACCCCGAGCCGGTGGATCTGGCCGATCTGATGGCGACGCTGACCGGCGCGCTCACCCACCAGATGCAGGAAGCCGATGCGGACCTCTCCATCGCGCCGCTGCCGACGATCCGCTCCGACCGGCTGGCGCTGGAACAGGTCTTCTCCAACCTTCTGGACAATGCGGTGAAATATCTGCGCCCCGGCGTGCCCGGCCGCATCACCGTCACCGCCTCGGAGCGCAAGAATTTCGTCATCGTGAAGGTCACCGACAATGGCCGCGGCATCGCGGCGCGGGATCTCGAGCGGATCTTCGACCTGTTCCGCCGCGCCGGCCCCCAGGACAGGCCCGGCGACGGCATCGGCCTTGCCCATGTGCGCACCCTGGTGCGGCGCATCGGCGGCGCCATCCACGTGGACAGCACCCCCGGCGAAGGCACCACCTTCAGCCTCGTCCTGCCGAAGGTGTGGACGCCGGACTCCCCCTCGCCGCGGGCAACCCTGCGCACAGCCGACGCCGAAAGGACGCGGATCCCGTCATGACCGACCCCCGCCCCGTCACCATCGTGATGATCGAGGATGACCCCGGCCACGCCCGCCTGATCGAGAAGAACATCCGGCGTGCCGGCGTCAACAATCCGCTGATGCCCTTCACCGACGGCGCCTCGGCCCTCGCCTTCCTGCTCGGGGCCTCGGGCGACGGGGTGGTGAATGCCGGCCGGCCGCTGCTGATCCTGCTCGATCTCAATCTGCCGGACATGTCGGGCATCGACATCCTGCGGCTGGTGAAGGAGAATGCGCATCTCCGCCGCACGCCCGTCGTGATCCTGACCACCACCGACGACCGCATCGAGATCCAGCGCTGCTACGATCTCGGCTGCAACGTCTACATCACCAAGCCCGTGAACTACGACAGCTTCGCCAACGCGATCCGCCAGCTCGGCCTGTTCTTCACCGTCATCCAGGTGCCCGAGAGCGCCTGATGTACGCGACCGGCCGCACGCTCCTCTATATCGACGATGATCCCGGGCTCGGCCGGCTGGTCCAGAAGGGCCTCGGCCGCACGGGGATCCGCGTCGAGGTGTGCACCGACGGCCCCTCCGGTCTCGCGCGGCTGCGGGAGGGCGGCATCGACGTGGTCGCCCTCGACCATCACATGCCCGGCGTCACCGGCCTCGACGTGCTGGACGACATCGCCACCCTGCCCGATGCGCCGCCGGTCATCTATGTCACCGGCGAGAGCGAGGGCCGCATCGCCGTCGCCGCCCTCAAGGCCGGCGCCTCGGACTATGTCATCAAGGAAGCCAGCGGCGATTTCCTCTCCCTGCTGCGCAAGGCAATCGCCGGCGCCCTGGAGGCCCGGGCCCTCCGGCGGGCGCGCG
>JBBSSF010000404.1:0-3941 GCA_038242345.1 Hyphomicrobiales bacterium | reverse complement strand
GAATACCAAAGAGTCCTCTTCGAGGATCTTTGGTATGAAACGGCGCCGCGCGCGGCAGCTTTCTCCGCTGTGCCCCGAGGGGCCAGCAGGGAGAACGGCCGCGCACCTGCCCGGGGGATCCCGGGTCAGGGCCCTTTGGTCTCAGCGGCTGCCGACCGGGGTGGTGGTCTCCGCCGGCACGGCCTTGCGCTCGATCAGCACCTTGGGCAGGCGCTTGCGGGCGCTGGCGATGACCGCCGGCAGCACCTTCACCGCCTGTTCCGGCGTCATGCCCACCTTCACCCGCGGGTCATAGAGCATGTTCAGGATGAACCAGTCATAGACGCCGAAGCCGACCAGGGTCGAATTGTCGTTGAAGATCGAGTTGGTGAGGCTCGGATCGTCATTCACCGGGCCGAGGCTCTGGGCGATTTCCTCGATCATGCAGTGACGGAAGTTCGGCCGGCCCTCGTTCACCACCAGGAAGATGGTGGCGCGGGTGAGGCCCTTGTCGGCGCGGCCCGAGGTGACGGCGGAGCAGTCATTCTCGACGAGGAACTTGACCTCGTGGGGGTTCTCGATCTTTTCGGCCACGGTGCGCTTGTAGGCGCTGCGGTCGAGCAGATAGATGGTCATGTTGGCCTGTTCGGGCTTCTTGGCCATGCGCATGTCGAGGCCGTGGACATTGCGGTCCAGGATGCGGACGAAGTCCTCCACCTCGGCCCGGCGCGGATCGCTGCCCTCGTCGACGATATACACCCGGACCGGGCGGCGGAACTTCAGCACCCGGTCATTCGGCACATCGCCGGGGTTGGCAACGGCCTCGGAGCCGAACACCGTGGCCAGGAAGCCGTGGATCAGCTCCTCGTCGGAGAAGGCGTTCACGATCTCCGGAATGGTGGGCGGCGCCTTGGGGGCGGCTGCCTGCGCGCCACCCGCGATCGACGCAATGAGGGTCAGAGCCAATGCGAGACGACGCATGGTCGGATGCTCCGGTAGGGAAACGCGATCGCGGGCCCGTCCGCATCCGGCGGAACGGGATCGGCGGTCCGGTCCTGAAATCGTGAAGACAGGGGACCCGGCCGTCCGTCTTGTGACGTGCGGACGGTCAGGATTCCTCCATATGGGGCCGATCCGGCCCTTTCGGCAATGACCGCGTTGCAACACGGTAAAGAAGGATGCCCGGAATGAGCGAAATTCCCCTGGATCCGGGACTTTTGCGCGATGCCGATGGCGGGACGCGCTGTGCCTGGTGCGGCGCCGATCCGCTCTATCGCGCCTATCATGACGACGAATGGGGCACGCCCACCGCCTCCGACCGCTATCTCTTCGAGAAGCTGTGTCTGGAAGGCTTCCAGGCCGGGCTGTCGTGGATCACCATCCTGCGCAAGCGCGCGCATTTCCGGGAGGTGTTCGCCAATTTCGAGCCGGCGGAGCTGGTCCGCTTCGGCCCGGCGGATGTGGACCGGCTGGTGCAGGATCCGGGCATCGTGCGCCATCGCGGCAAGATCGAGAGCACCCTCAACAACGCCCGCCGCGCCCTGGATCTCGTGGCCGAAGCCGGGTCTCTGGCCGCCTTCCTGTGGCAGTTCGAGCCCGATCCGGCTACACGCCCCGCGCGCATCACCCGGGAGAGCCTTGCCGGCCTCACCACCTCGCCGGAGTCCGTCGCCCTGTCGAAGGCCCTGCGCAAGCGCGGATGGAGCTTCGTCGGGCCGACGACCATGTACGCCTTTCTCCAGGCGGTCGGGATCGTCAACGATCATCTGGAGGGTTGCGATGCCCGGCCCCGCACGCTGGCCGCCCGGGCGGCCTTCGCGGTGCCCGGGCGGGGAGACTGACGCCGCACCGGCATCCGTCCGTCCGGGGCCCGGGGAACTTCCGGCCGCGCCGGCCGTTGATCCGCTGTCCCGGCGGCGGGCCCCTCAGCCCCCGGTGCCGTCGCCCGTGGGCGCGTCCGGCTCTCATGCCGATTGCCCATCCGGACAAGGGCGGGCGGATCCCCCGAACCGCCCGCCCGCCTTCCGCCCGTGAAAGCGCCCTAGCCCGCCTCGGGCACCAGATTGCGGGCAAAGCCCATATCCTGGCCGAGCCGGTCATTGTGCCGCTTCGGCAGCCTCACCTTCTCGCGCGGCACGTCCTCATAGGGGATGCGCGACAGCAGGTGCGCGATGATGTTGAGCCGCGCCTGCTTCTTGTCGTCGGAGCGGGCCACGAACCATGGCGCCCACGACGTGTCGCTGGCGGCGAACATCGCGTCCCGGGCACGGGAATAATCGTCCCAGCGCGTATAGGATTCGACATCCATCGGCGACAGCTTCCAAACCTTGCGCGGATCGTCGATCCGGCCCTCCATCCGCCGCGTCTGTTCTTCCGGCGACACCTCCAGCCAGTATTTCAGCAGGATGATGCCGGATTCGACGATCGCCTGTTCGACATAGGACACGGTGGAGAGGAATTTCGTCGCCTGTTCGTCGGTGCAGAAGCCCATCACCCGCTCCACGCCGGCGCGGTTGTACCAGGAGCGGTCGAAGATCACGATCTCGCCGGCGGCCGGCAGATGCGGAACATAGCGCTGGATGAACATCTGCGAGCGCTCGCGCTCGGTCGGCGGCGGCAGGGCGACGACGCGGAAGACGCGCGGGCTCACCCGCTCCAGGATCGACTTGATGACCCCGCCCTTGCCGGCCCCGTCCCGGCCCTCGAACACGATGCACACCTTGGCGCCGGTGTGCTTGACCCAGAGCTGAAGCCGGACCAGCTCGGCGTGCAGCGCCTTCAGCCGGGCCTCGTAGTCCTTGCGCGTCAGCCGATCGGCATCGCTCATCTCGTGTCCTCCTCGCGGGCAGGCAGGGTCCCGGGGCCCCGGGCGCCGGTGGATAGTGTTGTTCTGTCGGGGCGGGGAGCCTGCCGGGACATTGTGGGCCGCCGCCTGCCCGCGGCCTTGCGCCAGATCAACCGGGCCGGTGGACCGGGCCTGTCCGCATCGTCCTGCGGATCCGTTCCCGTCGGCGGCTGACAAAATCGGCGGAGACCTTGTCTCCGGTTGCAGGAACTTGCCGGTGCGACTGCCGTTAGGTTGCTGCCGCGCCGTTGCGGCCACGACCCGAGGGCACGCGGATCCAGTCATACCAAAGATCCTTGAAAAAGGACTCTTTGGTATTCCGATGCAGATTTCTCATGTCCTTGGGGCATATGAGAAATCTGCTGTTCTTCAGGTGCACGGTGCGGTCAGCACTTCGTGCGCCTGGTATCAGGCCGATCAGGTGCGGGTTGCAGCAGATGACGTCTCCCGTGAGGCCGGCTCCGTCCGGGCGACGGGATGCTCCCCGGGTGCTGCCCGACCGGTCCCGGGACACCGGATTCCAGCCCCGTTTTTTCAAGGCAGATCATGACGACCAAATATGGTACCGACGCCTCCGAGACCTTCAAGGGAAGCAACGACGTCGATTATCTCTACGGCTTTGGCGGAAACGACAGGCTGTATGGCTATTATTCGGCCGACAATCTCTACGGTGGCGCTGGCAACGATCTGGCTGACGGTGGCGCCGGCGGCGACATCCTGACCGGCGACGAGGGCGACGACATCATCCTGGGCGGCTCCGGCGACGATTTCATTTCCGGCGGCGACGGGGCGGACAGCATCGACGGCGGCATCGGCGACGACTGGATCTATGAGTGGTCGCTGTGGAACTGGTATGGCGACCTCATCGAGGGCGGCATCGGTCTCGATACCGTCTCACTGGAGCTGACCGAATGGCCGGCCGGCGTGCGCTTCACGGTGAGCGACCCGACGCTGTCGGTCTCGCTGCTGGGCGCGACGATCACCGGCATCGAGCAGTATGCGGTCGGCGGCACCGCCTATGCCGATACCCTGACCGGCGGCCAGTGGGGCGACCGGCTGCGCGGCAATGGCGGCAATGACCGCATCTATGGCAATGGCGGCCGCGACATCCTCGATG
>JBBSSF010000403.1:0-3944 GCA_038242345.1 Hyphomicrobiales bacterium | reverse complement strand
CGTCGTCCTCAAGGTGTTGCGGTTGACGCCGAGAAGCTCGGCCGCCTTGATCTGGTTGCCCCGGGTGGCCGCCAGCGCCGCGTTCAGCAGCGGATATTCCACCTCCCTGAGGATGCGGTGATAGAGCCCGGGCGGCGGCAGATCATCGCCGAAGCCGGAAAAATAGCGGGTCAGATGCCGTTCCACCGAGGTCATCAGCGACTCCTCGCCGGAGCCCTCCTCGCCGCCGGCCACTGCCGGATGCTGGTCCAGCTCCTGGTCGATCAGGTTGGCGGTGATGATGTCCTGGGGATAGAGGGCGGCCAGACGCCGGATCAGGTTCTCCAGCTCGCGGATGTTGCCGGGCCAGCGATAGCGCTTCAGCCGGTCCAGCGCCGCCTGCTCGATCTGCTTGGCCGGCAGCCCTTCCTTCTCGGCCAGCGTGAAGAAATGGCGCACCAGATCCGGGATGTCCTCGGCGCGCTCGCGCAAGGGGGGCAGCCGGATCGGCACCACGTTCAGCCGGAAGAACAGGTCCTCGCGGAAGAGTCCCTGATTGATGAGCAGCCGCAGGTCCTTGTTGGTGGCAGCAACGATGCGGACATTGGTCTTGATCGCCGTGCGGCCGCCGACCGTCGTGTACTCGCCCTGCTGGAGCACGCGCAGCAGCCGGGTCTGGGCCTCCATCGGCATGTCGCCGATTTCGTCGAGGAACAGCGTGCCGCCCTCGGCCTGCTCGAAGCGGCCGGCATTGCGCGCCGACGCCCCGGTGAAGGCGCCCTTCTCGTGGCCGAACAGCTCGGACTCGATGAGGTCACGCGGGATCGCGGCCATGTTGATGGCGACGAACGGGTCGTTGCGGCGCTTGCCATAATCGTGCAGCGCGTGGGCGACCAGCTCCTTGCCGGTGCCGGACTCGCCGTTAATCATCACCGTGAGGTCCGTCTGCATCAGACGGGCAAGCACGCGATAGATGTCCTGCATCGCCGGCGAGCGGCCGACGAGGGGCATGTTCTCGGTGCCTTCCTCGGGCATGACGGCGGCGCGGCGCGCCTTCGGCTCGGCCAGAGCCCGGCCGACGATCGTCACCAGCTCCTTCAGGTCGAAGGGCTTGGGCAGATATTCATAGGCCCCGCGCTCGGAAGCGCGGATCGCCGTCATGAAGGTGTTCTGCGCGCTCATGACGATCACCGGAAGGTCCGGCCGGATCTTCTTGATGCGCGGCAGCAGATCGAATGCGTTCTCGTCGGGCATCACCACGTCGGTGATGACCAGATCGCCCTCGCCCTGGGACACCCAGCGCCACAAGGTGGCTGCATTGGAGGTGAGCTTCACCTCGTAGCCGGCTCGCGACAGCGCCTGATTGAGAACGATCCGGATCGCGGAATCGTCGTCCGCGACGAGGATGTTGCCGTTGGCCATCGTGTCTCACGTCCTCCACGCGGGCGGTTGCGCCCTTGGGTGGGTCTTCATTCGGATGCCGGGGCGGACGCGGCGGGCCGGTCGGCCGGTCGCTCCTCCCGGGGCAGGAAGGCCGGCATCAGCACCCGGAAGATGGTGCGCCGGGGCTGGGATTCGCACTCGATCACCCCGCCATGGTCGCCGATGATCTTGGCGACCAGCGCCAGGCCGAGGCCGGACCCGTTGGTCTTCGTCGTCACGAACGGATCGAAGAGATGCGGCAGCAGGTCCTCGGGCACGCCGGGGCCGTTGTCGCGGACGCAGAATTCCAGCGGCAGGCTGACCCGGTCGCGGCTGCCGGGCATGGAAAGCCGGATGCCCGGCCGGAAGGCCGTCGTCAGCACGATCTCGCCATCGGGCATGTCGCCAATGGCTTCGGCGGCATTCTTCACCAGATTGAGGAAGACCTGGATCAGCTGGTCGCGGTTGGCATTCACCGGCGGCAGCGACGGATCATATTCCTCGACGATCTGGATGTTGCGGGCAAAGCCCGACAGCGCCAGCCGCTTCACATGATCGAGCACGGCGTGGATGTTGACCGGCTCGCGCTCCACCGGGCGCTCGTCGGAGAACACCTCCATGCGGTCGACCAGCTTGACGATACGGTCGGCCTCGTCGGTGATGAGCCGGGTGAGAGCCCGGTCCTCCTCGCCGACGGACTGTTCCAGCAGCTGGGCCGCGCCGCGGATGCCGGACAGCGGATTCTTGATCTCGTGGGCGAGCATGGCGGCCAGCCCCGTCACCGTGCGCGCCGCCCCCCGGGAGGTGAGCTGGCGGCCGATCTTCTCGGCCCGGGTGCGCGCCTGCAGCATGATGACGACGCCGCCGGGCTTGTCCGGCATGGGCGCGGCATAGAGATCCACCAGCCGCTCGCCGCCGATCTTGGGGTGGCCGAGATCGACATGATATTCGGCCACCGCCGCCTCGCGCTCGCGCACCTGGGCGATCAGCGACAGGAGCGGCGAGCCGAAAGGCACCAGATCCTCGATCTTGTGCCGGCGCAGCACCGCCGTGGAGGCCTGGAAGAAGGCTTCGGCCGCATCATTTGCGGCATCCACCCGGCCATCGGCGAGAATCGCGAGCACCGGCAGCGGCAGCGCATCCAGCATCTGCGCCGAGGTGTCGTCGCGCCCCGTCTTGAAGCGGCTCATCGCAACGTTTCCCCACGTCTTCATCATGCGGCCGTCCTCCGCCCGGCAACGGCCTCGAACCAGGCCGCCCGGGCCTCCGCCGCCGCGGCAACGCCGCCGGCCGTGAGCGCCCGCCGGCGCAGATCCGCCGGCTCGACCCCAAGCCCGTCCTCGATCGCCGCGTCGAAGGTCGCCGCGACATGCTTGCGGGCAAGCCGCAGGCCCAGCTCGTCGCCATCCCGGGCGATCATCTCGGCCACCTGGGCCTCCAGCAGCATCTGCCGCCGGGCGAGCCCCGGCCGGGCCGGAACCGTTCCGCCGGCCAGACCGCGCGCGACGAGCCCCGGCAGCCAGGGCCGGCCCACCGCCGCCCGGCCGATCATCACCGCATCCGCCCCGGACAGGCGCAGCATCGTGCGCGCCGTCTCCACCCCGTCGCAGTCGCCATTGGCGACGAGGGGCACGGACACCGCCTCGCGCACCCGGGCGATCGCCGTCCAGTCGGCCCGGCCGCTGTAGAACTGGGACCGGGTGCGGCCATGCACCGTCACCATGGCGACGCCCTCGGCCTCCGCCCGGCGCGCCAGCTCCGGCGCGTTGAGGCTGTCGGCATCCCAGCCGAGCCGCATCTTCAGGGTGACCGGCACCGGCGCGGCGCGGACCACGGCGGCGATGATGGCCACCGCCTGATCGAGATCGCGCATCAGCGCCGACCCGGACCAGCCATTCACCACCCGCTTGGCCGGGCAGCCCATGTTGATGTCGACAAGATCCGCCCCCGAGGCGACGACGATCCGGGTGGCCTCCGCCATGGCGACCGGCTCGCAGCCGGCCAGCTGCACGGCATGGATCGCCCCGTCCACCCGCTCCGCCTTCACCAGCATCTCGGCATCGGCGGCGATCAGCGCCCGTCCGGCCACCATCTCGCTGACCGTCAGCGCCGCCCCGTGCTGCAGCGCGATGCGCCGCATCGGCACATCGGTGATTCCCGCCATGGGCGCGAGCAGGCACCGTCCCGGCACCGCCACGGTGCCGATGAGGAAAGGATCCGGAAGAGGGGCGCCCTGGGTGCTCATTGCGTGGGCAAGGATGCCCCATGCACACGAATTGAACAAGTCGAAAGCGTGTCGCCGCGTGGATGGGCGGCACTTTGCCCGTTCTGCGATCAGAACCGCCCGGCAGCCGCCCACCGCTTTTGCGCGACGCCGGGACAGGATGCAATGGCTTGCCGCCCGGCGGGCGCGATCGTAGAGCTTGGCACCCACGCCCTCAGCGGCGGCGCCAAAAGAGAGCTAACCCATGATGACGCCCGATTTTCCGCCCGGTTTGCGGCCCGCGCCGCGGATTGCCGCGCTGATCGTGGCGGCCGGCCGG
>JBBSSF010000402.1:0-3954 GCA_038242345.1 Hyphomicrobiales bacterium | reverse complement strand
TCCCATACCGGGCCGCACGGCGCCGTCGCCTCCCTGATCGAGGTGCCGGGCGATCTGGCGCTGGTGCCGCTGGAGCGTCATCCGGTCCTCGCCGACACCCCCCCCTGGTGGAACCATCTGACCGCCGAGGGACCGCGGGTGATGGCGCGGCTGCCGGCCGTTGCCGCGGCGGCCCATCCGGTGCCGCGCTGGGCGCTGGTGCTGTCCGGCCCGATCGACGAGCCGATGAAGCCGGAGGTCGGCGTCTATGCGGTGCGCGGCGGCACCTCGGAGTCTCCGGCCAGCCTGCCGGAGCCGCTGGAACTGCTGGCCGTCACCCGGGTGGGGGAAACCCTCCATCGTCTGGTCGCCGGCCCGCCCGGTCTGGAAAATGACACCGCCTTCGCCGAAACGCTCTGCGATGGCGACGGCCCGGTGACCATCCGGCCCGTGGGCGGCTATTTCCGGCCGGCGACCATGCCCGACCCCATTTCGGACTGACACGCCCGCGCGGGCTGTCCGGATCTCCCCCCTTCTTCGCCACCTTTCTCCGGGACGCCCCCGAGGCACCGGACAGGGAGGCGGCCCTCTGCCAGACGGGTTATCCCAATGACCGACCTTTCGTCCCGTCCCGTCGCCAAGCCCGGCGTGCTGTCGATTGCCCCCTATGTGCCGGGCAAGGCCCATGCCGCGGGCGGCGCGACGCGCTTCAAGCTCTCGTCCAACGAGACGCCGCTGGGCCCGAGCCCGGCCGCGGTGACGGCCTATCGTGACGCTGCCGCCCATCTGGAGCTCTATCCGGACGGCGCCTCCACGGCGCTGCGCGAGGCGATCGCCGACACCTACGGCCTCGATGCCGAGCGCATCATCTGCGGCGCCGGCTCGGACGAGGTGCTGCAGATGCTGACCCACACCTTCGTGGGGCCCGGCGACGAGACGGTGATGACCGAGTACGGCTTCCTCGTCTATCCGATCGCCACCAGGGCGGTGGGCGCCACCTGCATCGTCGCCAAGGACGGCCCGGGCTACACGGTCTCGGTGGACAACGTGCTGGCCGCCGTGACCGAGCGCACGCGGATGGTGTTCCTCGCCAATCCGAACAATCCGACCGGCACCTACATCCCGTTCTCGGAAGTGCGGCGCCTCCATGCCGGCCTGCCGGGCAACGTCATCCTGGTGCTGGATGCCGCCTATTGCGAATATGTCCGGCGCAATGATTATGAGGCCGGCATCGAACTCGCCGCGGAATCCGAGAATGTCGTGCTGACCCGCACCTTCTCGAAGATCCACGGGCTGGCCGGCCTGCGCATCGGCTGGGGCTTCGGCCCGCGCGCCATCATCGAGGCGATGAACCGCATCCGCGGCCCGTTCAACCTCTCGGCTCCGGCGATCGCCGCCGGCGTCGCCGCCATCCGCGACCGCGGCCATGTCGCCCGCGCCGCCGATCACAACACCGAATGGCTCGGCTGGCTGTCGGCGGAGCTGGAAAAGCTCGGCCTCTCGGTGACCCCGAGCGTCGGCAACTTCATCCTCGTCCACTTCCCCGAGGATGCGGCGAAGGGCGCCGATGCCGCCGATCTGGCCCTCCAGAAAGCCGGCATCGTGGTGCGCAAGGTCGGCAACTATGGCCTGCCGAACGCCCTGCGGATCACCGTCGGCACCGAGGACGCCAACCGGGCCGTGGTGGCCGCGCTCGCCGGCTTCCTCGCCTGATCCGGCCCCGCCGGACCCGCTGACCGACAGACCGGACGCCGCAGGCCGCGGCGTCCGGTTTTTCTTTGGCCGCCCGGTCTGCCCGCACCCCCGGGCAGGCGGACGACGTGCGGACCGCACCCTCGCGCCTGAAGGGCAGCAGATTTCTCATATGTTCCAAGGATATGAGAAATCTGCACCGGAACACCAAAGAGTCCTCTTCGAGGATCTCTGGTATCACAGCACGAAATCGCCCGCCTTCAGCGTGAGCGCGCCGGCAAGCTGGATCATGAAATCGGCCACCCGGTCGCCATTGATGTCGGCAGAGACATAGGTGCTGCCGCCGAGGGCGGCGGCGCGCAAGTCCCCGGCATGGCCGCCGAAGGCGGCGTCGCCGATGAAGGTGAAGCTCTGGTTGCCGAGCCGCGTCGTGCTGGCGTCGATCCGGGACAGGTCGATATGGTCCCCTCGGGAGAAGTCGGTGACGAGGTCGCGGCCGCCCTTGACGGGCAGGCTCTCCGTCGCGGTCGAATAGAGGAAGACGTCCCGGCCGGCCCCGCCGGTCAGATTGTCGGCGGCAAGGCCACCGACGAGGGTGTCGTCGCCCCCTCCGCCCGAGAGCCGGTCCGCGTCGCCCTCTCCGATCAGGACATCACTGCCGGTGCCGCCCAGCAGCACATCCAGCCCGGAGCCGCCATAGAGCCAGTCGGCGCCGTCGCCGCCCCACAGGGAATCATTCTGGGCGCCGGCCGCCAGCGTGTCATTGCCGTCGCCGCCATCCAGACTGTCGGTGCCATCGCCGCCGCGCCCCGCGTCGTTGCCGGCGCCGCCCGAGAGGCTGTCGGCCCCCACCCCTCCGTCGAGACTGTCGTCATCGTCCCCGCCGCTCAGGGTGTCGTTGCCGGCATCGCCCTTCAGCCGGTCGCGCCCGGCCTCGCCGATGAGGATGTCGTTGCCATCATCGCCGGCCAGATAGTCGTCCCCCAGGCCGGCGGTGAGGCTGTCATTGCCGGCCTCTCCCTTCAGGGTGTCCTGGCCGGCATCGCCGAAGATCGTGTCGTCGCCGCTGCCGCCGAGGGCGGAATCATTGCCGTCGCCGCCGACGAGGCTGTCGAGGCCCGAGCCGCCGGAGAGGAAATCATTGCCGCTGTCGCCGGTCAGGGTGTCGTCGGCATTGAACAGGAAGCGGGCACCGACGCGGATATAGCGCAGGTCCGAGCCATCGCCGCCGGCAAGGCTGTCATCGCCGCTGCCGCCGGAAATCCAGTCATGGCCGGCGCCGCCATCGGCCCAGTCATTGCCGCTGTCGCCGGACATCTGGTCGTTGCCGTCGCCGCCATAGAGATAGTCGCGGCCCGCTCCGGCCCGGAGGGTGTCGTTGCCGGCATCCCCGGCGAGGGTGTCGTCCAGAACCGGGACCAGATGGCCATTGACGAGGCGGAACAGCAGGTCGGACCCGTCGCCGCCCACCAGGCTGTCATTGCCGCCGCCGCCGCGGAGCACATCGGCCCCGTCCATGCCCGCAAGCGTGTCGGCGCCATCCTCGCCCGACAGGGTGTCTCTGCCATCGCCGCCGCCGAGGAGATCATCCCCGGTGCCGCCGACGAGATAGTCGTCCCCGGCCTCGCCGACGATGCTGTCATGGCCGGCATTGCCATAGATGCTGTCCCGGCCGGCCCCGCCCCAGAGCCGGTCGTCGATCACCGCCTGCCAGGACGAGAAGGAGCCGTGGACGAAGGACGGCTCGGCGCCGTTGCCGCCATAGAGCCAGTCGTTGCCGGCGCCGCCATAAAGGGAATCGTGGCCGCCGTCGCCCTTCAGATAGTCGTCGCCATCCTCGCCATAGAGGACATCGTCGCCGTCATCGCCATTGACGTTGTCGCCGTCGGTGCCGCCCCAGACCGTGTCATTGCCGGTGCCCGCCAGGGCACGGTCAGAGCTGTCGCCGCCGAAGATCTGGTCCGCGCCGCCATTGCCGTAGACGACGTCGTCCCCGGCCACGCCATAGAGGGTGTCCCGGCCCTCGCCGCCGACCAGGGTGTCACTGCCCCCGCCCGCCGCGCCGACGGCGTCCCCCCACATCTCCACGGTCTGGGCCTGGCCCGCGCCGGCGCCGGCTTCCAGAAAGTCGCTGCCGGCGCCGCCGGAGAGGAAGTCGTTGCCGCCGCCGGCAGTGAGACGGTCGTTGCCGTCACCGCCGAACAGCGCGTCATCCCCGGCGCCGCCCTGGAGCGTGTCGCGTCCGGGGCCCCCATCGAGCGTGTTGTCGCCGCCGTCCGAGCG
>JBBSSF010000401.1:0-3955 GCA_038242345.1 Hyphomicrobiales bacterium | reverse complement strand
GGCCAGCGTGCGCTCGATGTCCGCCAGCCGGGTCGTCAGGCCGGCCGGATCGCCGCTGGTGCGCGCATCCAGAAGGGCGCGCAGATTGGCGATCTCGTCCTTGAGGCCGTGGAAGGCGTGGTCCTGGGTGATGCGCAGGGTGTCGATCTGGGTCGCCAGGGCGCGGAAATGCTCGGTGACGCGCGGATCCGGCATCGGGCGGGCGGCGCTCTCGCTGCGCGTGCCGGCGGGACGCTCGGCCGTGGCGGACGGGCGCACGCTGGCCGGCCGGCGCACGGCGGCCTCGGGCCGGCTGTCGCGGGCGCGCAGCTGGCGCTCCAGCTCGGCGTTCATCGCCTCATAAGGGTCGGTCTGGCGGAAGCGGCGCTCCAGATCCGCTGTCGCCGGGCCGAAGGCCGCCGGCGCGGGATCGCGCCAGGACGAGGGAGACGCGGGATCGCGCCAGGAAGAAGCGGATGCGGGATCGCGCCAGGAGGAGGCAGATGGAGCGGGGGCGAACGGGTCGGGCTGGCGCAGGCGGCGGTCGAGATCGGAGAGCGTCGCCCCCAGCGGCTCGCGCGGCTGGGCCCGGGCGGACAGCCGCTCCAGGGAGGCCGTCAGCTCGTCTTCCAGCCCCCACGCCGGGCGGGCATGGGACCGGCGCGCCGCGAACGGCGCCGGATCGGCGGTATCGACGAAATCGATGCGGGCCGGATGGGCCGCATAGCCGCCCGACCCCGCGCCGTAGCCGGAATGGGTGCCGGTGGCAGTCTGCTGCGGTCTGTCCTGTCCGCGATAGCTCATCCCAACGGCCCTTTCCGGCAACCGAAACATCCCGCAGTCCCGACGGCGCCCCTGCCGTTCAGCTGCGTGGCGGTCCTCCGATCCGGATCTTTCTCGAAACAGGGTTACCTCTTCGTTAAGATAACATGGCCGCCGCACAGGATGCTGCGTCGCAGTGTCGGCAAATGAGACTTTTGCCGCTTGAGGGTCGCTCCGGGTTTCCCTGCGCGTCAAACGGCACTATTACGGAAAGGTCCGATGGCGGCTCCCCTCCGCGTCACGCCCCGTCCGGGGCGGGGCAGGGGCCGCCAGTCTTCGCTTTCCTGTTATCGGGTCGCGCCCATGACCGATCACCGCCTTGCTGCCGATGCGGCCGCCTACCGAGACCGGGATGCGGATCTGCGCGATGCCGGCGACGCCGGCGGGCCGCAGCTCTCCTTCACCATCGGTGACCTCGCCCGCGAATTCGGCCTCACCCATCGCACCCTGCGCTTCTATGAGGACAAGGGGCTGATCGCGCCGAAGCGCCGCGGCTCCACCCGGCTCTACAGCCGGCGGGACCGGGCACGGCTGAAGCTCATCCTGATGGGCAAGCGCGTCGGCTTCTCCCTCGACGAGATCCGCGAGATGGTCGACCTCTACGACCTGCGCGACGGACAGGTGCCGCAGCTGCGTCTGGCGGTCGCCAAGTTCAACGAGCGCATCGCCGTTCTGGAGGCCCAGAAGCGCGAGATCGAGCAGGCGGTGGACGACATGAAGCGCACCGCCGCCCTGGTCGCCGGGATGCTGCGCGAGAAGGAACGGCGCGAGGCCGGCGAGAGCTGAGCCCTTCCGGGCCGGCGGAGGCCGGCCCGCGGGGTGCGGATGTCCGCGGCGCTCAGGGCGCCGTGAAGCGCGTCACCGGCGTGGTGCCGGGGAAGGGCAGTTCGGTCACCAGGGCCGAGGCCGGGGTGGTGGCCTCGAACACCGGGTTGAGGTCGATCGCCAGGAAATTCGTCCGGTGGGCATAATCGGCGATCAGCAGCCGGTTGTTGGTCAGATCCTTGATCGTGACCCACTGGGTGTAGTCGGAGCCGAGGGAGCCGTCGGCCTTGCGGAACTGGGCGGCGCCGATCGGGATGTCGACGGTGTTGAGGATGTGGCCCACCGTATCGATGCCCTCGGCCGCGTTGGCCGGCTGGGTCACGGCCGCCCGCAGCGCCGCCGCGCGGACGAAGCGCGAGGGCGGGGTATAATCCCCGGGCAGCCCGAACATGCCTCCGCCCTGGCCGAGCGCGGTGACGTTGGTGCCGCCGATCTGGCGTGCCTCCGGCCCCACGCTGGTGAGGTTCAGATAGTTGCGCAGATTGTTGATGTGCCAGTCATAGGTCGGCGCGTTGGTCAGAACATGGGCGACATTGTCGCTGATCTGCAGTTCGCCCTTCACATATTCGACGACGATGCCCTTGCCGGTCCGGTCATTGAAGACAAAATGGATGGTCGGCGGCGTCGGGCCGGAGTTCAGCGTGCCGTCGGCCCACACCTTTGTCTTCGGCAGCGCGTCACGCACTTCCTCGACAGTGGAGAAACTGCCGAGCACCCAGGAGCCGAAGGTGAGGATGTCGACATAATTCTTGTCGTCGGCGGTCACCGACTGATATTCCGTGAAGCCCGGCAGGAAATTGGCACTCATGCCGAGGCCGGCGGAATTCTGCCCTTCGAGGATCGCGCCGCCGGGGATGATGCCGGCCGAGACGCCCACCACGGCATAACGGGTGGCCACCTTCTGGGGCGGCAGATTGGTCGCCCGCGGCGCCGTCAGCGTCAGCTCGGTTCCCTTCGGAACGCTCACCAGCGTCCACTTCATGTCGAACGCCCATTCCATGGTGCGCCCGGCGATGACGGACTTGTCGGCGGCGACGAGATCGACGGCCGTGCAGGCCAGTGACGGGGTCAGGGAAGCGACAAGAGCGAGTGTCGCGGCGAGGCTGCGCATCATGGTGTCCGTCCTGGCTCTGGGAAGCCCGGTCCGCGGAGGCAGGGCCGGGATTCCTTCTTGTACGTGACGGCTGGCAGCATCGGCGCAGTTGCCCGGCAATTTCAACCCGGCAGGAGCGGATTGGGGGAGCCGGCGCGCAATTTCGCACCGGCGCGTTCCCATGTGCCCGGGAGTTGCAGATCCCCGCAGGTGCACGCCACTCTCGGGTCGGCATCGTCCGGGCGCGGCCGCCGTCGTCCCTTTCGGGGCGGGGAGGGGGCCCGGACCGTCGCGCCTCGGCGGTGATACCAAAGATCCTTGAAAAGGATTCTCTGGTATTCCGATGCAGATTTCTCATGTCCTTGGGGCATATGGAAAATCTGCTGTCCTTCAGGCGCTTGGGTGCGGTCAGCACTTCGTGCGCCTGGTATGACTCAGTCCTCGGCCTTGAAGAAGACGAGGCGGCCGTCCGGAGCGATGCCGATGGAATAGAAGAGATATTCGCCATAGGCCCGCATCTCTTCGACATCGGCGGCGGTCAGGATGCGGTAGAGTTCGACTTCCTGGCGCGGGGTGACGGCATCCAGCGGATAGTCGGCAAAATAGGGCCAGACATAGGTTTCCTGCGGCGTGCCCGCGCCGCGCACGGTCCAGCCGGATTCCAGCAGCTCGATCAGGATGGCGAGGATCTCGCGCCCGTCCTCGTCGCCGGACGACTTCTTCAGGAACAGCACCGGATCGTCCACCGTGGTGGAGGAGACGATGGGCGGCTGGGGCGACTGGGCGAAGACCGCCCGGAGCGCCTCGATGTCGCCGGTCCGGGCGGCGTCGATGAGGGCCTGCCGGGTGCGGGCCACCGGATCGGGCAGGCCGACGACGCCATAGTGCACCTCCGGCACCGGGCCGTCATAGGCCGCCGGATCGCGCTGGGGGCGCGGGCGCTGGACGTCGCCTTCCAGATCCTCGGGGCTGTCGGAGGGCGGGGCGGCCTCGTCTGGAGCGCCGCCCGGATCCGGCGTCGGGTCGGTCACCACCGGCGGGCCGGCGGGCAGCCGGTCGGCCTGGGGGGTGATGAGGATGCGTTCGGTCTTGACCCCGGTCGCGGCAGACGCTCCCGTTCCGCCGGACAGGGCGGCGGCAAGGGCGAGCGCGAGAAGGAGAGACATCAACCGCATGGCCGGCGGGCTCCGGAAAGGCAGGGTCCAGTCCGTTCGACCGATTCCGGCAACGGATGGC
>JBBSSF010000400.1:0-3959 GCA_038242345.1 Hyphomicrobiales bacterium | reverse complement strand
CGGGGAGGCCGCGTGATGGCCCCCCTTCCCCCGGCCGAGGATCCCGCCGCGCTGGACGAGCTGCGCGCCCGTATCGAGGCCTTCCGCGGCGCCCGCGGCTTCCTGCTGCCGCATCATCCCGCCATGGCGATCGCCGCGCCGGACCTGCATGACGCCTACATGCGCATGTACCGGACGCTGACCGTCGATCTGCGCCATCTGGACGCCTTCGAGCGGGAAGTGGTGTGGCTCGCCATCCTGATCGCGGCGGAAGAGGCGATCGGCACCCATCATGTCGAGCTGTTCCGCACCCATGGCGGCACCGACGCGCAGGTGACGGCGTTGACGGGTCTCGTCGCCCTCGTGCTCGGCGGCGGCGCCTTCCGCTTCATGGACGAGAAATGGGCGGCGCATTTCCCGGCGCTCGCGGGCACGGCCGCCTATCGCGCCGCCTTCGATGGACTGGCAAGGGAGGCGGGGCTGCCCGTCGGGCTCTGCCATCTGGCCGCCGCGGCGGCTGCGGCCATGGTGCGGCAGGAGTGGACGCTCGCCGCCCATATCGAGGCGGCCTATGGCCATGGCGTCGCCGAGGACCGGCTGGTGGAGGCCCTCAGCCTCATCATCTGGCCGGCCGGGGTGAACGCCTTCCTGGAGGCCTGCGGCGTCTGGCATCATCTGATGGTCGCCGGCCGGGTCACGCCGTCACCGCGCTACCGGGTGTGGGCGGAAACCGCCGGGCAGGGCGGCCATGCCGACGGCCGGCCTGTGCCACGCTGAAAGCCGGCCGGGCCGGGCCCCGTTTCCGGGCGCGATCAGCGGGGCGCGATTTCGGCGGTCGCGCCCGGAAGCCCCTCTTGCATCGCCGCAATCCGTGATAGGAATCGGGAGATGATCCGGGCGGGGTTTGAGGGACGGGGGAGACCCGTTTTCCGCGCCTCCGGAGCCCGGGAGAGCGGGGGGCGCGTCATGGATTGGAAGTCGGCCCGTCGGAAGGGGCGGCTGGGAACGGCGGTCCTGGCCCTGGCGATCTTTGCCGGGCCGGCCGGCATCGGCGGGGCCCTGGCGCAGACGCCGGCCCCGGATGCGACGGCGGCTGCGGCGGCGGTCGATCCCGCGGCCCATGCCTTCACCGAGGCGGAGCTGCGCACGCTGCTGGCGCCCTATGCCCTTTATCCCGATCAGCTTCTGGCCCAGCTGCTGCCGGCCTGCGCCTATCCGGTGGAGATCGTGCTGGCCGCCCGCTGGCTGGACAAGAACAAGGCCGCCGTGGCCAAGGGCGACTTTTCCGGCGTCGACGCCCAGTCCTGGGATCCGTCGGTCAAGGCGCTGGCGCGCTTTCCCGATGTCATCGCCCGGCTGAACGCCGATCTGGATGCCACCAGCGATCTCGGCGATGCCTTCGTGAACCAGCCCGAGGATGTCGCCAGCGTCATCCAGGCCCTGCGGCGCGAGGCCCAGGCCGCCGGCTCCCTCCAGACCACGCCGCAACAGCGCGTCGTGGTGCAGGATCAGGGCGACACCAGCTACATCGCCATCGAGCCCGCCGATCCGGGCGTCGTCTATGTGCCGAGCTATGATCCGGCGGTGGTCTATTCCGACACCGGCGTCTCTGCGGTCGGGGCGGGGCTCATCGGCTTCGGCCTCGGGGTCGCCGTCGGGGCGGTCGCCGACAATGTCTGGGACTGGGGCCGCGGCTGGGTCTATCCGCCGCGCTGGCCCGGTTATCCCGGCTATGGCCCGGGCGGCAGCGTCAACATCGACCGGAATGTGAACATCGGCAACGGGATCGGCAACGGGATCGGGAATGGCATCGGCAACGGCAATGTCCGGCCGTGGCGGCCCGATCCCGGCCGCTATCATCCGGGCCAGGGCTCCAAGCCCGGGCTGGCGCTGAAGCCGGGCCGTCCGGATCTGAAGCCCGGCCAGCTGCACCGTCCGGGCGGTGGCGACGGCGCGGGGATCATGAAGCCCGATCATCTGCCCAGGCCCGGCCAGATCACCCGTCCGGGCGGCGGTGACCATCCGGCGCTGTCGCGGCCGGGGGGTGGCGGCGGGGCCGGCAACCTGCCGAAGCCGGGGCAGCTGCACCGGCCGGACGGCAAGCCCGGCCATATCTCCAAGCCCGGGCATATCTCCAAGCCCGCCCAGATCAAGCGGCCGGCGGGACAGGCCAAGCGGCCGACCGCCTTCAGCGATGTCCGTTCCGGCGGCAAGTCGGCCAGCTTCGCCCAGCGCGGCAGCATGAGCCGCAAGGCGCCGGCCCATGTTCCCAAGCGGGGCGGCGGGGGTGGCGGCGGTCATCGTGGCGGCGGCGGCCGGCACCGGTAAGGGAGGGGGGAAGACATGCGCGCTCTGTCCATATCTGGCCGCCTCGCCGGTCTCGTGCTCGCGGCGACCCTGACCGGCCTGGTGCCGGCGGCCGCCCAGGAACTCTTCGCCACGCCCCAGGATGCCGCGACCGCCCTCGTCGAGGCGGCGCGCCATCCGGGCGAAGGCCGGCTGGACCGGATCTTCGGCCCTGGCGGCGCGGAAATGCTGTCCTCCGGTGATCCGGACGAGGATCAGCGCCATCTCGACGAGTTCCTGGCGCTCGCCTCCCGGCGCACCGATGTCGTCGCCGGTCCCGGGGACGACAAGGTGCTGGTGTTCGGCACCGATGGCTGGCAGTTTCCCGTTCCGCTGAAGCCTGTCGACGGCAAGTGGGGCTTCGATCTGGCCGCCGGTCATCAGGAGCTGACCGACCGCGAGATTGGCCGCAACGAGCTGGCCGTCATTGCCGCCTGCGGGGATTTCGTCGCCGCCCAGCGGGAATATTATGCCTCCCTGCATGATGACCAGCCGGTGCCGCAATATGCCCGCCGCTTCATCAGCACGCCCGGCCGTCATGACGGACTCTATTGGGATCCCGACCGCCCGTCCGACCGCAGCCCGCTCGGCGACCGGATCACGCCGGCCACCGCCGGAGCCACGGCCGGCACCGGCAGGCCGCAGGCCTACAACGGCTATTTCTTCCGGATCCTGACCCGGCAGGGCAGTGCGGCCCCGGGCGGGGCCTACAGCTATCTGGTGCGCGAGCGCCTGCTGGCGGGCTTTGCCATGGTCGCCTGGCCCGAGCGCTGGGGCGAGACCGGGGTGATGACCTTCCAGTGCGACCAGATGGGCACGGTCTACGAGGCCAATCTGGGCGAGCGGACCGCCAGGCGGGCCGCCACCATCCTGAGCTTCGACCCCGGACCGGGCTGGACCCGGGTCGACAACTGAGACCAGAGATCCTCGGAGAGGACTCTTTAGGTATTCCGATGCGGATTTCTCATCTGTCGTCAGGGACGGGAGAAATCCGCACCGGACTCCCGGAGGATCCTTTGCAAGGACCTCCGGCAGGGCGCCGCCCCCGGGGCTGTAATGAGGCCCCGGGCGGGGCGCTCCGGATGACGCGGGGCGCCCGGACGGCGCCCCGGCATCGTGTCGTCACAGGATCAGGTCGATCTCCGAGGCGGTGCCCGGCCCGGTGCCGATGAAGCCGAAATTCACCGAGCCACTGGCCGCCACGTCGCCATTCCAGGCGGCATTGCGGATCACATAGCTGTCGCCCGTGTGGGAGACGATCTCGGCATTCCAGATGTTGCTGATCTCATAGGGCATGTCGATCTCGATCTCCCAGCCGTGGACGGCCTGGGCGGTGCCGTTGCTGATCGTCACCGAGCCGTTGAAGCCCGTGGTCCAGCCATCGACCCGGGTGAAGCTGGCGGTGAGCGAATCCGTGCCGGGATCGGTGCCGCCACCCGGATCTCCGCCCCCGGTGTCGCCACCGCCGGAGAGGCCGCCATCGTCATCGAGGATGGTGGCCGTGCCGATGCCCTTGGCAATCGACGCGCCCGACGGGGTGTCGAGCACGACGGTGAAGGTCTCGTCGGCCTCGCCGGTGGCGTCCGGGGTGATCGCCACGGCGATCGTCTTTGTGGTCTCGCCGGCGGCGAAGG
>JBBSSF010000399.1:0-3970 GCA_038242345.1 Hyphomicrobiales bacterium | reverse complement strand
TGCTCACCGCCATCTCCGACCTTGAGGTTCTCTCGGTCGAGGTGAAGGGCAAGCTCTGGTATCTGCGCTATCCGATCGAGGGCCGGACCTTCTCGGCCGAGGATCCGGCGAGCTACATCGTCGTTGCCACCACCCGGCCGGAGACGATGCTGGGCGATACCGCCGTCGTCGTGCATCCGGAAGATCCGCGCTTTGCCGATCTCATCGGCAAGAATGTCGTGCTGCCGCTGACCGGGCGCCTGATCCCGATCGTCGGTGACGACTATGTGGACATGGAGACCGGCACCGGCGCCATGAAGGTGACGCCGGCCCATGACTTCAACGACTTCGAGATCGGCAAGCGCCACGATCTCGGCTTCATCAATGTGCTCGACATCGAGGGCCGCATCGCACTGGCCAACAATGCCGAGTTCCTTGCCGGCCTGCCCGGGAGCGCCGACCTGACGGAAACGCTGACGCTGGACGGCGTCGAGCGCTTCAAGGCGCGCGACCGGGTGGTGGCGATGCTGGAGGCCCGCGGCCTGGTCGAGAAGATCGAGCCGCATCCCCACAAGGTGCCCCATGGCGACCGCTCCGGCGTCGTCATCGAGCCCTTCCTCACCGACCAGTGGTATGTCGACGCCCACACCCTCGCCCAGCCGGCCATCGCCGCGGTGAAGGACGGGCGCACGACCTTCGTGCCGAAGAACTGGGAAAAGACCTATTTCGAGTGGATGGAGAACATCCAGCCCTGGTGCGTGTCGCGCCAGCTGTGGTGGGGACACCAGATCCCCGCCTGGTACGGGCCGGACGGCGCCATCTTCGTCGAGAAGTCGGAAGCCGAGGCGAAGGCCGCGGCTGAAAAGCACTATGGCGCGCCGGCCGAGCTGACCCGCGATCCCGACGTGCTCGACACCTGGTTCTCCTCGGCACTGTGGCCGTTCTCGACCATGGGCTGGCCCGACGAGACGCCGGAGCTGAAGCGCTACTATCCGACCAGCGTTCTCATCACCGGCTTCGACATCATCTTCTTCTGGGTCGCCCGGATGATGATGATGGGCCTTCATTTCATGAAGGACAAGGACGGCAACCCGGAGATCCCGTTCCACGACGTCTACATCCACGCCCTCGTCCGCGACGAGAAGGGCGCCAAGATGTCGAAGTCGAAGGGCAACGTCATCGACCCGCTCAGCCTCATCGACGAGTATGGCGCCGACGCGGTGCGCTTCACCCTTGCCGCCATGGCGGCCCAGGGGCGCGACATCAAGCTGGCCACCAACCGCGTCGCCGGCTACCGGGCCTTCGCCACCAAGCTGTGGAATGCCGCCCGCTTTGCCGAGATGAATGGCTGCGTGGCCGCCGGTGCCTGCGCGCCGGAGACCGTGACCACCACTCTCTCGCGCTGGATCGTGGTGGAAACCGGCCGCACGGCGGACGCCGTCTCGGCGGCGCTGGAAGCCTACCGCTTCAACGAGGCGGCGGCGGCCATCTACAAGTTCACCTGGGGCACATTCTGCGACTGGTATGTGGAACTCGTGAAGCCGGTTCTGCTCGGCGATGACGACGTGGCCAAGGCCGAGGCGCGCATGGTGACGGCGTGGGTGCTGGAGCAGATCCTGCGTCTGCTGCATCCCTTCATGCCCTTCGTCACCGAGGAGCTGTGGGCCCAGACCGCGCCGGAAGACCAGCCGCGCACCACCCTTCTCGCCCATGCCAACTGGCCGGCCCCCTGCCTCAACGACACCAAGGCCGCCGACGAGATCAACCTGCTGGTCGAACTCGTCAGCGCCATCCGCTCGGTGCGAGCCGAAACCAACGTGCCGGCCGGTGCCCAGATCCCGCTGCAGCTGGTGGGCGGCGGCGAGGCGATCCGGAAGCTGGTCACGGTGCATGGCGCCGCCATCAAGCGCCTGGCGCGCATCTCCGACATCGGTCTGGCCGACAAGCCGCCGGCGGGCTCGGCCCAGATGCTGATCGGCGGCGGCCTCGCCTGCCTGCCGCTGAAGGGCATCATCGATCTCGATGCCGAGCGGGCGCGCCTGGAAAAGGAGCTGGTGAAGATCGACGCCGACGTGGCCCGCATCGACGCCAAGCTCGGCAATGCCGATTTCGTCGCCCGGGCGCCGGAAGAGGTGGTCGAGGAGCAGAAGGAGCGCCGCGAGGACGCCCTCACCCGCTCCGCCAAGGTGCGCGAGGCGCTGGAGCGCCTGAAGACCCCCGCCTGACAAAAGGGAGGCCCCCCGGCCTTCCCCCGCAGAATCCGCGCCTGCCCGACGGGACGCCCGGCTTTCATGCCGGACGTCCCGTTCTTGCGTTTGCGATCGCTCAAGGCATCCTGCGGTGCATTCCGCTCCACCCGGCCCGGATGCGCGCGCAGACCACCCCATGCAACCACCGGGCACGGGCGCACGCCCCCGTCCCTCTCGAAAAAAATCTGTCTTTTCCGTGCCTTGCCGCATCCGGCGGGCGCGTCTGCGCCGGTCCGGGAGCCCCCTTACGGACAAGACCGTAAGCCTTATGGTGCTGCGCACAATATGCATGGCAGCCTTGCAAAGTCCCCCCCTGCAACGCATGCCGATCCTCGATTATCTAATGTCCATCGGCAGCGGGCAATCAAATCCCTCGCTGCCACCGCAATTCGGGTTGGTCTGCAGGCGTTCCGCGATGCCCGGGCCAGTTCAATGGAAACAGAGATCATGTTCGAGAACATCGTTCGCCGCTATCGCAGCTGGAAGACCTACAACGAGACCTGCACCGAGCTGATGCAGCTCTCCAACCGCGAACTGCAGGATCTGGGCATCCGCCGCGGTGACATTTCCTATATTGCGCGCCGCACGGCGCGCTGATACCAGACACGTAGGTGCCGACCGCACCGCGCGCCTGAAGGACAGCGGATTTCTCATATGCTCCAAGGGCATGAGAAATCCGCATCGAAATACCAAAGAGTCCTTTTCAAGGGTCTTGGTATAAGACTTGACCGCACTTTCCTTCTCCTCCCGGGAAAGAACGGTCCTGACGGGCTGGTCAGACGGGCTTCCGCTTGGCCGGCTTCTGGTTTCCGCCAGATTTCCTCCCCTGGCGGCGGCCACTCGGCCCTCCCTTAGAAGCCAGCAGCCATCGGCGCGGCAGAAGGGGGGCTCTCTTCAGGATGATGGTCGATCTCCTCCCCGTCCATCATCGTGTTCAGACCGGTAGATCTCCTCCCCACCGGAATGAAGCAAGGAAAAGGCGCTCCCCGGCATCATCTCCCGCCGGGGAGCGCCTTTTCCGTTTCAGCGATCCCCTGTCCGATCCCTCGGTTGACCATGAACCTCCGGGGCATGGGAGATAGCCGGACCTCCCGGCGCAGGCCAACCCGCGCCGCCCCTTGTCATACCAAAGATCCTCGAAGAAGACTCTTTGATATTCCGATGCGGATTTCTCATGCCTTTGGAGCATATGAGAAATCTGCTGTCCTTCAGGCGCTCGGTGCGGTCAGCACTTCGTGCGCCTGGTCTCGGGCGACAGGCCCGTCTCCGTCCTTTCCTCCTGAGGATGCCGTCCGCCCTGCCCTGATGGCGGACACAAAAAAGCCGCCGCCCGCATTCCCCTGTCCGGGAAGCGGGCGGCGGCTGTTGTGTCAGACCAAAGATCCTCGAAGAGGACTTTTTGCTATCAGACGCCGCCCAGATAGGGGGTCGGATCGACCGGACGGGAGCCCTTGCGCAGCTCGAAATGGAGCTGCGGCGCGGAGACGTTGCCCGTGGCTCCGGCCTTGGAGATGACCTGGCCGCGTTTCACGGCCTCGCCCTTGGAGACCATCAGTTCGCTGTTGTGGGCATAGGCCGTCACCCAGCCATTGGGATGACGCACCAGCACCAGATTGCCATAGCCCTGAAGCTCGTTGCCGGCATAGACGACAACACCTTCCTCGGCGGCCTTCACCGGCGTGCCCTCGGGCACCGCGAGGTTGATGCCGTCATTGCTCTCGCCGTTGGGCTTCTTGCCGAAG
>JBBSSF010000398.1:0-3976 GCA_038242345.1 Hyphomicrobiales bacterium | reverse complement strand
GCAGGACGACGATCTGCGCCGTTTTTCGGTCGACGTCGATCGGCTCGTGGCCCGAATTGCGGCCAGCGGGAATCTTGGCGGCGCGGTCGCCCGCGTTGCGGACGGCCTCTGGCTATTGGGGGACACACCGTCCGGCCATACCGTGGTCCTGTCATTCGTTGCCGACAATCTGGTTGCGCCGGGCGCGGTGATGGCGATCAGGGCGGCCGTGGGGGCGAAGCCGATCATGGCAATCGTCCACGACCTTTCTGCAACAATCGCCGTCAGGCTGCGGGAGGTCGGGGTCGAGCCCCACGAAATTGCAGCGGTTTTCAAGGCAGGGTCGGATGGCACGGAACGCCTCGTCCTCGATCCGCCATCTTCAGTTCCGCGTCTTGTCATGGCGCTTTCGGCGCAATCAGTCACTCTCGACGGCCGTCGGCTCGACCTGCCGACTCAGATGTTCGCGCTGTTTCGTCTGCTGATCGAGCAATCCGTCAAGCGTGATCCAGTCCTGAAAAAGCAGGATATCGAGAGGCAGACCGGCCGTCCCGCCAATGAAATCGCCCGCGACCTGCGCAACGCGCTTATCTCCTCCGGCATGCCCGAGGCGCAGGCGAAATCGCTGGTCGCGACGGTTCGCGCGCGCGGCTATCGGCTCGGCCTCGACCCTGCCGAAGTGGTCATCGAACCCTGAGGCCGTCACACACAATCCGCACATAACAAACACACGGCAATCACACCGGCAGCAGCGGGCTGAGCGGCACATTCGGAACAACAGCAACATGTTCCGAGGTGCTCCCGAATGTTTCCGCCGATTTCCCCCGACGACCTTGCCACGCTGATCGACGAGGTGGCCGTTGCCGCGCGTCGCCTGCATCGCAAGCTGGTGCTGCCTGCCGCCGATCTCGACGATCTCCGCCAGGACCTGCTGGTCGACCTGATCTGCCGGTTGCCGGGTTTTGACGCCCGCCGTGGCAGCATCGGCGCTTTCGCCAACATCGTCTTGCGCAACCAGTCCTCGCGCATCGCCATCCGCCATCATCGCCAGCGCAGGATGCAGGGCGGCACGGTGCTTTCGCTCGATGCTCCCGTTTCCGGCGCGACCGAACTGCTGGGCTGCTTGCTGACGGAAGCCGATGGTCTGGCCGCCTGGCATGGGCAGGACCGCTCTGCGACGGACGAAGCCGAGACCTACCACGATCTCGCCCGGGTGCTGGGCGGCCTGCCCGGGGAAGCGCGCGGGCTTTGCGCGGCGCTTGGCACCTGCGCTGTCGCGGAGATCGTCGAACGCACCGGCACCTCCCGTTCCGCCCTCTACCGTCACATCGCCCGCCTGCGGCTTGACCTCGCCATGCGCGGGTTCGGGGCGGAGTGGGACGGTTCGAAAGCGGCGTGAGTAGAGGACCGACATGGAGATGATCGTCATGCCCCTCACCGAATTCACGCCCGCAAAGGTCCGGCCGCTCACCGACATCGAGTTCTGCGCCTGGATCGGACAGGCCATGCCGGGCGACCGGATTGAGTATCATCGCGGGTTTCTCGGGATCGATACCACGGCGGTGATTTCCACCTTGCCGGAACCGGAACGCCGCAGGCTCGGGGCGCTGGCCAGTGCTGCCCACCGCGCCTTCGAGGCCGCGCTGGTGCATCTGGTGCAGGTCCGGGTCGGCCCCGACCGCTTCGCCTATCTGGCCATCGCGCGGACCAAGCCGCGCCATGCGCCGATCCCGTTTTCCCAACTCATCGCGACAGAGGAGGCCGCCTGATGCGCGCCACGCTTGCCTGGATCGGGGATCGGCTCCCGCCGTCCCTTTACTTCCTTCTGGCCGGAAATTCGGCCCCATTCCTCAATGGAGGCCACGATATGACCGAGACCAACGGCCCGCTTGCGCGCCTGCGCAAGGCCTTCCGCAGCCTTGAGGATCTGCCGGAGGTGATCCCCGCCGCCTGGCGTCCCGGCGATGCCACCGATCCGCTGCCTGTCGAGACCGCGAGTGTCGACGATATCGCCATCGCCATCGTCGCCGCGAATGCCGAACTCTCTGCGGCCATCCAGCGATCCTCGGCGCTGGAGAAGCTGCACCGTCTGGCGCGTGAAGCCGGGGCTGTCGGCACGGACCGCGCCGTGGGTGCGGCCCTGAAACGGGAGGGGCGCTAATGGCCATGCCTTTCCCCAGCACCGATGCGCCGACAGAGGCACGCTTCGACAACGTGCCGAAGTTCGACGATCTCGACCGGCTGTCCATCGGCGAAATCGCGGACATGCCGCCCGATCTGCTGTTGGCATTGCAGGAGGCAGCGGCCACCGAAACTGCCCGGGTCAAGCGCCTGAAGGACCGTTTCGAGGCGGCACTGGCGCAGCGTTATGGCGCCGCGACCGAGGCCGAGCGGTCTGCGCAGGGCAAGACCTCGGGCACGGTCCGGATCGAAGATGCGGGTGTGATGGTCATCGCCGACCTGCCGAAGAAGGTCACGTGGGATCAGGACCGGCTGGCCACCATGGCAACCCGGATCCGAGAGGCCGGCGGCGACCCGACCCAGTATCTCGAGATCGCCTATCGCGTGCCCGAACGCCGCTTCGGGGCCTGGCCCGACGCCATGCGCGACGGCTTCGCAGCCGCCCGGTCCGAGACCACCGGCAAACCCGTGTTCCGGCTCGAGACCCGAGACCGGTGACGCGCGGCGGCGGGACGCCCGAGCGGCAACGCCGGGCAGGTTCCCCTTCGGCACCCGGTCACCCCCGCCGCCGCGCCCCTTTCAATCCTTCGGAGAACCCCATGGCCTTCCGCATCATCACCGCCGACGAACGCCTCTCGGCCGCCGAGAACAAGACCTCGCTCGCCATCTTCGGCCCGCCCGGCGTGGGCAAGACCACGCTGCTGAAATCCCTCCCGGCCGACGAAACCGTCTGCCTCGACCTCGAGGCTGGCATGAAATCGGTGCAGGACTGGCGCGGCGCCTCGATCCCGGTGCGCAGCTTCACCGACTTCCGCGATCTGGCGGTGCTGATCGGCGGGCCAGACCCCGCGCAGCATCCTCAGTCCTGGTATGGGACCGAACGGCATGCCTGGCTGCAGGCCCAGCACCGCGACAGCGGCATCGAAGCCTTCCTCGCAGCGCGCCGCATCGTCTTTGTCGACTCGATCACCGATCTGACCCGGCAGGCGATGGCCTATGCCCGCCAGCAGCCCGAGGCCTTCTCGGACCGGACCGGCAAGCCGGATGTCCGCGGTGCCTACGGGCTTCTTGGGCGTGAGGTGATCCAGGCGCTGAAGCACCTCCAGCATGCACGCGGCAAGACCGTGATCTTCGTCGGCGTGCTGGAAAAGGTGACCGACGATTTCGGCACCGTCACCTGGCAGCCGCAGATGGAAGGCAGCAAGGCCGGGCGGGAATTGCCCGGCATCGTGGACCAAGTGGTTTCGATGCAGCTTTTCGCCCGCGATGCCGAAGGCGGCTGGGTGCTGGACGAGACCGCCACCGACCGCCGCCTTGTCTGCAAGTCCGGCAATCCCTGGGGCCTTCCTGCCAAGGACCGCTCCGGCCGTCTCGACCTGACCGAACCGCCCGACCTCGGCGCGCTGCTCGCCCGGATCGACGGTCGCGCCTCGCATGAACCCGCTTTTGCCTCCTGATCCCTGAAAGGAACTGACATGAGCTACGATCTGAACGACGCCCAGCCTCAGATGGCCCCCATCGGCGAGCTGATCCCGGACGGCACCTTCGCCAAGGTCCGCCTGATCATCCGCCCCGGCGGGGTGAATGGCGCAACCCCGATGGATGCGGGGCTGCTGAAGGCCTCGCAGTCCAGCGATGCGCGCATGCTCGACTGCGAATTCACGGTGGTCGAAGGCCCGCATGCCCGCCGCAAGTTCTGGCAGAGCTTCACCGTGGCAGGCGGAAAACTGGACGAGAAAGGCCAGTCCATCGGCTGGAAGATCTCGAAATCCACGTTTCGCGCCATGGTCGACAGTGCCCTCGGGCTCGATCCCCG
>JBBSSF010000397.1:0-3979 GCA_038242345.1 Hyphomicrobiales bacterium | reverse complement strand
GGAACTGGCGGTAGACCGACGACCATTTCCCGAAGAATTCGGGTAGATCCCGCCACTGGGAGCCGGTGCGGGCGATCCAGAAGATCCCGTCCAGCACACGCCGGTGGTCCCGGGGTGGGCGCCCGCTGCCTGGGCCCCGGATCGTCACGAAGGGCTCGAAGAACGCCCACTCCTCATCGCTCATCAATCCACGGATCAAGGGATGCCTCCTTTCGGAAGCGAACCTTGAATCACATCAGAACTGGGCGGGGAAGACCTTTGTCAACAGATCCTAGGCATCAGATTTATCTCGCCGCGCCTTCGCAAATCCCCGGTCCGTCGCGATGAACCGTTCCAGCATGGGCACGATCAGGCGAACGGGATCGGAGGCGGTTTGGCCTGCCCCTCGGGCGAGGATTTCGGCGTAGGCAGTGAGGTCGCGATGCAGGCTGGCAGGCAGTTCCAGCGTGATCTTCACCGGCTTGTCGTCGGCGATCGGGCCGAGTTTTAGCTTTGCCATGTCAGCCTCCGTAGGGCTCAAGCACGAGATCGCGGGTGACGATTACACGGACCGGGAAGCCCGGCCGGATGGTCAACGTCGGGGCGATGTTGAGCTGACGCTGAACGATCTGTTGGCCGGTCTGGTTGATGCTGTCGGACGCGCCGTTGCGCAGGGCGCGGACGATGTCGCTGTCATGGCTCGATGATCCAGATTGAGCGCCGACGCTGAGCAGTGTCGACAGCGCCGCGGCCTTGAACAGCTCGCCCCAATGGTAATCGACGCCGTCTTCGAGTCCGGCATAGCCCTCGGCGTCTGCACCTGGCTGGCGCTCCAACACGATCGAGCGTCCATTGGGGAAGATCAGCCGGTTCCAGACCAGCAGCACGCGGCGCTGACCGAAGCCGACGCCGTTGTCGTACTGACCGATGATCCGCGTGCCCTGCGGCACGAGCAGGATGCGCCCTGTCGGGCTGTCATAGACGTTCTCCGTCACCTGGGCCGTGATCTGGCCGGGAAGGTCGGGCCGGATGCCGGTGATGAGTGCCGCCGCGATCACCGCCCCCGCCTGAAGTACATTGGCCGACGCAGGCGCCGCGACACGATCAGGCGAGACCGTGCGCTTGTCGGGTACCTGGTTCAGAAACGCGAGCTGACGATCCTGCGCGGAAGGCGTCGCGGGCGGTGGCGCGAGCCCGAGGCTGGCGAGGTCCGTCTGCGGCGTGGCCGCCGCCACTTGAGGCTGCGGGACAACAGTGCTGACCGGCCGCGTCTCGGTCGAAGCGAAGAGACGGGCCGTCCGCGCGGCCTCAAGCTCCTGAATGCGGCGCTGCTCTTCCTGACTGATCCCCGGATTGGGCGTCGCGATCCCCGGTGTCGGCACGGGCTGGCCGGCATTCTGAGCGCTGAGGATCGGACGGCCAAGATCGCCCGGCAGCGGCGGACCGAGCTTCGGGACACCGGCATAGTCCTTCGGCAAGGCCGAAAGGCCGTCGGGCGTCGTCCGGTTGTCGGTCGAATAGAGCTCCTCGTTCGTCTTGCCGCCGTGCCGGGTTTGGAGCGCGTAGATCAGGGTGCCACCGATACCAGTGCCGGCGAGCAGGCCAAGGGCCATCAGCACCTTTCGCGACAGGCGCGTCACGCGCGGCGGTTCGGGCCGCAGCCTCATCGGCGCGACCGGCTCTCCGGTCAGCGGCCGGGCATCGTCGTCCGCGTCCGGCTTCTGACGATCGGGGTCGATCTCGCTCACGACGCCGGCCTCCCATCGGTTCGGGAGATGCGCACGCGTTTCTGGTTCTTATCGGCGCCGAAGCGCAGCTCGGCGGCGGCAAACAGCCGGTCGACGATCATGTAGTTGTCGCGGACGCGATAGTTCACCAGTTCCGAGGTGTCGCCCTCCGGTCCAACGACGAAGAGCGGCGGCATTTCGCCCTGGCCGATGCCGCGCGGGAACTCGATGAAGACCTGGCGGCCGTCGTCGAAGGCGCGGAGCGGCCGCCACGGCGCGCGGTCGCCGGTCACCTCGTAGCGGAAATTGACACGCGAGAGATCGATGCCGGTCGCCACCGGCTGGACGGCTTGCGCTTCCGCGTTCTGCCGCCGTAGCGCGATAAGCTGATCCTGCGGATACTGCCAGGACACCGAGGCCATGTAGGTCTTCTCGGTCGAGCGCAGCTCCATGTGGTAGGTGCGCGCGTTGGTGTTGATGACGAGATTGGTCATCAGCTCGGGCCGGGTCGGCTTGACGAGGATATGAACCTGCTTGGTGGTGCCGGCGCCGCTCTCGGTGTCGCCGATGATCCAGCGCACCGTGTCGCCGGCGGCGACGGGACCGGAGCCGACCAGCGTTTCGCCGGGCTGCAAGGCGATGTCGGTGATCTGGCCGGGCGCGGTGTAGACTTGATAGAGCGCGCCATCGACGAAGGGATAGACCTGGATGGCGTTGATGAAGCCGTTCCGAACCGGCTGCATCCGCGCGCCGGCGTTGGCCTCGTTCACCCGCGCGGCGGGGTCCGGCAGCTCGGGCGCCGGTTTGCCGTCTTTGCCGACGGGCTTCAACTGGCCGGGCAACGGCAGCGGCTTCGGCAATTCCACCACCCGAACCGGCGCCGGCGGATCGGCGGTCTGAACCGCAGGCATCGCATCGTCATAGGAGATTTCCGGCGGCTTCTGCGCCGTAGCGCAGCCGGCGAGCACGGATGTGCAAGCCAAGAGAAGCGGCAAGGCGGATTTACGGAAAGCCTGAGAACTGCAGGTGAGGAAAGCCGGACGTCCCGCTTGTCCGGGGGCGGCTTTGCGGAAGGTCGGCGTCATTGGGTCAGCTCCTTCGACCAGTTGATGGCGGTGACGTAGATTCCGAGCGGGTTGGCCCGGAGCTTTTCGGCGTCGCGCGGCACCTGCACGACAACGGTCAGGATGGCGGTCCAGCGCTCGGTGGAGGCGAGCGAGCCGTCCTGATAGGTCCGCTGGACCCAGGCGACGCGGAAACTGTCGGGCGACGCGCGAATGACGCTTGAGACGTCGACGGCGATCTGCGTCTTGCCGACCTTGGTGAAGGGGTCGTTGGCGCGGGCGTAGTCGTTGAGCGCCAGTGCTCCGGCCTGTGTGGTGAAATCGTAGGCCCTGAGCCAGTTCTGACGGACGATGATCGCGTCGGCCGGGATCGAGCGAACCTCTTCGATGAAGCGCGCGAGATGGAAGGCGATCTGCGGATCTGTCGGCCGATAGTCGGCGCTCGCCGGAGCGATGGCCTGCGCTGCCCCGAGCTTGTCGACCTGCACCACCCACGGCACGACGGAGCCGCTCAGCGATTGCCAGACCAGCGCCACGGAGAGGCCCGCCGACAAGGCCAGTGATCCAAAGGCCATCAGGCGCCAGTTCTTCGCCTGCACACGAGCCGAGCCGATGCGATCGTCCCAGACCTGGGCGGCGCGTTGATAAGGCGTCTCGGGTTCGGGCGATTTGCCGTAATGGGTAGAGGGTCGTTTGAACATCAGCGGTCGCTTTCGGAGAGATGGACGGACGAGCCGCCGCCATGGCTGTCACCGGACTTGACCGCATGGGCGGCGGCCTGGACGCCGTGCGACATCGCCTGCGAGCGCTTCATGCGCTTGGCCCAGGCGGGCGCGCCGTCAGTCGTTGCGGACGAGGATGTTGCGGTATCGGAGGCGCCGCCTTCGCCGGCGACCGATCGGCCACCTGCCTCGAAGCTCTCCTTCATCGACGCGGCGGCGCGCCGGAATGGGCTGGCGATGGCAGAGCCGAGTTTGGAAGCACCGGTGCTGGCGACATTGCCGAGACCTGCTGCGGCGCCTGTCGCGCCAGTATGTCCGGCCGCGCCGAGGCTGTAGGCAGACGATGCTCCCCCGGCGAGCGCCGCCCCACCACGCGCTGCGGCGGCAGCGCCTCCTGCCGTGGCTCGGCCGGCGCCTCGGGAGCGGGCGCGACGGCGACGGGCGGCGGATCGGCCAGCGGGCCCATGGCCGGACCGGGTTTGTCGAG
>JBBSSF010000396.1:0-3979 GCA_038242345.1 Hyphomicrobiales bacterium | reverse complement strand
GGGCGACATCGAGGGACCCGGTGAAGGAGGCCGCATCCACCACCCGGGGCGGCGCCGGCTCGTCGGCCGAATGAGCCGTCGCCTTCTCGGACTGGAAGGCGAAGCTCCAGGTGGTGTCGCCGGTCAGCGGCGGCATCACCTGACCGGACAGCAGCACCTCGAAATTGGCAAGGGTGAACTCCGCCGCCGTGACATCGAGGCGGCCCGAGGCCGGATCGGCGGTCACTTCCAGCCGGCCGCCGGCCACCGGCACGTCGGATTCGCCAACGGCGATGTAGCCCTCCCCCACCGCGCCGGAGAGCCGGGTGGAGCGCACCTTGTGGTCCGGCGCGAAGGTCGCCTCCAGATGGCCGTTGAGCGGCAGGCCGCTCATGCCGTCCTTGACCGGCAGGAGATCGATGAGGGCGAAGTTCGACGCCTCGGCCTTCACCAGGGTCTGGTCCGGCGAGACGACGCGGACGAGGCTCAGGGCCATCTGCCCGAGGGAGGTGCCGGCCGTCAGCGTGGCGGTGAGCGTGCCGCCCGCATCCACAGCGACATGGATGTCCACGGGCTCGAAATCCCGCGGCACCAGATCCGGGGCCGCCACCGGCAGGCGCAGGGTGCCGTCGCGCACGATGAACCGGTGCAGCCCCTGGGAGCCGGCCATGTCGGCCAGACGGGCGAGGCGCTCGTCGAGTCCGGACAGGGCCGCAAGCGGATCCGTCCCCATGTCGAGGGAGCCGGTGGCCGCCAGCGCCACCGATGGCCGGTCGAGGATGATCGCCTGGATGGCGAAGCGGCCGAGCAGGGCCTCGGGGATGTCGAAATCGATGAGGATCGCCGGAGCATCCACCGATCCGGCCGGGCCGGACAGGTGCACGGCATCGAGCTGCACCGAGAGCCCGGCCTCCCAGTCGAAGGCGAGCCGCGTCGGCCCGACGGACACGCTGCCGGCCTCCCCCACCACCCGGGCGAGTTCGTCGCGGCCGCGTTCGGCCTCGAAGGGCAGCGGGATCGGCCCGATGGCGAGCATCCACACGAGCGGACCGAGCACGGCCAGAACAAGCAGGGCCAGCACGCAGCCCGCCACCCAGCCGAGGACCCGACGCACGCGGAGGACCGGCGCACGGCCGGACGGACGGTCGGTCGTGGTCATCGGCAGTCCTGTCCCCCTTGTCGGCGTCCGGCCGCAGTCCGCGCCCGTCCGGTCACTCTGGCGGGCGTCAATGGCAGCAGCATGGCACCCGCTCCGCCCGCCGCGCCGGCGCGAAACCCGGCCCCCAGGCGCTTATCGGCAATCGCCCCGATCCGCGCAAGACGACACCGGGCCGCGCGCTTTTCCTTGCATCCGTCGGTCATCGCGTGCTTTTCAACAGTCTCTCCCTCCCGGACACCGCTCAGAGGATCAACCGATGCCGCTGCCCGTCGCCGGTTCCCCCGCGCCCGACTTCGACCTGCCCACCGATGGCGGTGGACGCCTCAGCCTGGCAAGCCTCGCCGGCCGGCCGGTGGTGCTCTATTTCTACCCCAAGGACGACACTTCCGGGTGCACCAGCGAGGCCAGGGACTTCAGCGCGCTTGCCCCGGACTTTGCCGCCCTCGGCGCCGTCGTCATCGGCCTGTCGCCGGATTCGGTTGCCGCCCACGACAAGTTCAAGGCCAAGCACGGCCTCACCGTCACCCTCGCTTCCGATGAAACGAAGGACGTGCTCTCGGCCTATGGCGTGTGGGGCGAGAAATCCATGTATGGCCGCAAGTATATGGGCGTGACCCGGACCACGGTGCTGGTCGGCCCGGACGGGTGCGTCGCCCGGGTGTGGCCGAAGGTGAAGGTCGCCGGCCACGCCAGGGCGGTGCTCGACGCCGTGGCCGCGCTTGGCGCCGACGCATGACCATGCCGGACTTCGCCCCCGTCTCGCTGCGCGATGCCGCCCGCGCCGTGGTCGCCACCCCGGTGATCGCCGACAAGCTGGCGCGCGCCGACGCGACGGGGGCGCTGTGGCAGGCCGGTGACCTGCCGCTTCTGGACGACGCCCGGGACAGGCCGCTGGCCGGGCGGCCCGGCCGGCCGGCGCGGCCGGAGCTGCTGCCGCCCAACCGGATGCCGCGCCGCTCCACCGGCGTGCACGGCCGCATCGCCCTGATCCATGCGCTTGCCCATATCGAGCTGAACGCCGTCGATCTCGCCTTCGACATCCTCGCCCGCTTTGCCGATCCGGCCCTGCCGCGGGCGTTCCACGACAACTGGCTTCAGGTCGGCGTGGAAGAGGCGCTGCATTTCCGCCTGCTCGATGCCCGGCTCGCGGCGCTGGGAGCGGCCTATGGCGACCTGCCCGCCCATGACGGCCTGTGGGATGCCGCCCGCGTCACCGCCGACACGGTGCTCGCCCGGCTCGCCATCGTGCCCATGGTGCTGGAGGCGCGCGGCCTCGACGTGACCCCGGCCCTCATCTCCAAGATGCGCCGGGCCGGCGACGACGACACCGTGGCCGCGCTGGAAGTGATCTACCGGGACGAACAGGGCCATGTCGGCTTCGGCGTGCACTGGTTCCTGCATGTCTGCGCCCGCGACGGACTCGACCCCATGCCCACCTGGCAGGAGATCGTGCGCAGCCGTTTCCGCGGCCGGCTGAAGCCGCCCTTCAACGACACCGCCCGCAGCCGGGTGGGGCTGGACCCCGCGCTCTACCAGCCCCTGGCCGAAGAGGAAGCCGCCGAGGCCGCCGCCCGCAAGGCGAGCGCCCCGGCCTCCTGAAGCCGATCGGCGGCGCCCGTGTCGGGATGCCAGACCGGGGGCCCGGAGGGGCGGCCGCGCCTGATCTTATACTAGCTGCTCGAAGTGCTGACCGCACCGTGCGGCTGAAGGGCAGCAGATTTCTCATATGCATCAATGGCATGAGAAATCTGCATCGGCATACCAAAGGATCCTTTTCAAGGATTTTTGGTATTACGCGTCCACCTCGTCGGCGGAGAGGATCCACGGCTCTTCGGCCGCAGCCGTGATCCAGGCCTGCATGGCCGGCAGCTCGGTGATGGCGGCGCAATAGGCGGCCGTTCCGGCATCGAGCGGGAAGGCATAGCCCAGCAGCCGCAGCACCACCGGCGCATAGAAGGCATCGGCAGCGGTGAAATCGCCGAAGAGGAACGGTCCGTCCGCGCCGAAGCGCGCCCGGCTGTCGGCCCACAGGCTGGTGATGCGCGCGACATCGGCCGCGACCCCGGGTCCGCGGTCACGGAAGGCGAAGGTGCGGCGCAGGTTCATGGGACAGGCCGAGCGCAGCGCCTGGAAGCCGGAATGCATCTCCGCCACGATGGAGCGGGCATGGGCGCGGGCCAGCGGATCGCGCGGCCAGATGGCGTGCTCCGGGAAGGTCTCGGCCAGATATTCGATGATGGCGAGCGAATCCCACACCACCGCCCCCGCACCGACCAGACACGGCACCCGGCCCGAGGGCGAATGACGCAGGATGGCCGCCCGGGTCTCCGGCTGGTCGAGGGGAATCAGCTTTTCCTCGAACGGGATGCCGAACCGGGTCGCCACCAGCCAGGGGCGCAGCGACCAGGATGAATAGCGCCTGTTGCCGATGACCAGCATATAAGACATGGAGCATTCTCCTCTTCGGGCCGCCAGCCTCCCGGCCGCCCGGACCGTGCGTCCCCGGCCGAGTGTGCCCGCATCGGGCCGCCAAAGCCAATGAGAGCTTTCGATGACACCGATCAGCGATGCGGATCGTTCCGCCGGCCTGCCGCCCGGGCTGGTGCTTGCCGGCGGCGCCGGCCGGCGCATGATGGGCAGCGGCAAGGCCTTCTCCCACCTGCGCGGCCGCGCCCTCGTCCATCACATGATCGAGCGGCTGGCGCCCCAGGTGGCGCCGCTGGCGGTCAGCGCCTCGGCCGATGATCCGCGCTTCCTGCGCCTCGGCGTGCCGCTGGTCGAGGATGCCGTGCCCGGACGCCTCGGGCCGCTGGCCGGCATTGCCGCCGGGCTCGCCTGGGC
>JBBSSF010000395.1:0-3987 GCA_038242345.1 Hyphomicrobiales bacterium | reverse complement strand
GTCCAGCGCCGGAACTGGCGGTAGACCGACGACCATTTCCCGAAGAATTCGGGCAGATCCCGCCACTGGGAGCCGGTGCGGGCGATCCAGAAGATCCCGTCCAGCACACGCCGGTGGTCTCGGGGCGGGCGCCCGCTACCTGGGCCACGGACCATTACGAAGGGCTCGAAGAACGCCCACTCCTCATCACTCATCAATCCACGGATCAAGGGGTGCCTCCTCTCGGAAGCAAACCTTGAATCACATGAGGACCGTTCGTGGAATCCCTTTGTCAACAGATCCTAAGGTGCGGTCAGCACTTCGTGCGCCTGGTATGAGGCCAGAGAGGGTCTTCGACCCTCTGCCATTCCGTAGGCCTTCAGCGACACCATGCGGCTGGCATCAGCTGTCGCAGGCATGATGCCCGGGGGCCGTGAACGGCTCCCGGACATATCCGGTCTCTGCCGGCGGAAGGGCCCGGGGAGCCCCCGGAGATCCCGATCCGCTCAGGCGAGGAAGTCCAGCACGGCCCGGGTGAAGCCGTCCGGCTGCTCGATGTTGGAGAGGTGCGCCGCCTCCAGCGTCACCAGCTGCGCGCCCGGGATCATGGCGGCGACGGCGCCGGTCACGTCCGGCGGGGTGGAGGGGTCGCGGCTGCCCGCGATCACCAGGGTCGGGCGGCGGATCAGCGGATCGGTGATCCGGAGGTCCATGTCGCGGATGGCGGCGCAGCAGCCGGCATAGCCGGCCGGCGCGGTGGTGAGCAGCATGTCGCGCACGGGGGCGATGGCCTCCGGCGCAGTGGCGCGGAATTCCGGGGTGAACCAGCGCTCCAGCACCGGCTCCGTCATGGCGGCCATGCCGCCGGCCGTCACCGCCGCGATGCGCTGGTCCCAGCCGGCCGGCGGGCCCATATAGGCGGCGGTGTTGCAGAGGGCGAGCTTCTCGATGCGCTCCGGCGCACGCACCCCCAGCCACTGGCCGACCATGCCGCCCTTCGACACGCCGCACAGGCTGGCCCGCGCGATGCCGAGGGCATCCATCAGCTCGATCACGTCCCGGCCCAGCCGGTCCATGGAATAGGCGCCGGCCGGCACGTCCGAGGCGCCATGCCCGCGGCTGTCATAGCGCAGCACCCGGAAGCGCGCGGCAAAGGCCGCCAGCTGCGGCTCCCACATGGCCATGGCCGTGCCGAGGGAGTTGGAGAGGATCAGCACCGGCGCCTCATCCGGCCCGTCAACACGATAGGCGATGCCGCACCCGTCTCCCGTCGTCACCTGCCCCGTCAGTTCCGTCATGGCCCGTTTCTCCCGCCCGGCTTGCGCGCGCCTGCCGCCGCTATCCCGTTCGGAAAGCGCACATTCGTTTGCTATACGCACATTTGGGCCGGATCTGCGTCCAAGGTCAAGAGCGGGGCCGGGGAGGGCGGCGCGCACCGCCCGAAGGGGGTGCTTTCCCGGCCGCACGGGATGTGCAAGGCTGACCGGACCGACAGCTTTCCGACAGGCGATGATTGCATGGGAAAGGTGGCAGGCATGCCGTCCCGGGTGCTCCCGGGGGAAGGCTCGCATTGTCCGGTGGCGCGGCCTTCCGCTTTGCCAGCCGGCCTGTCGGCCAGAGCATCTTCAGGCGAAGTGGAGACCGGTTCGCGTGAAGAAAATGCGTTATCTCCTGCCAGGCGCACGAAGTTCTGACCGCGCCGTGCGCCAGAGGAACAGCGGATTTCCCATCTGCTCCAGAAGCATGAGAAATCCGCATCGGAATGCCAGGGAGTCCTTTCAGGGATCTTTGGTATGATGCATCCGGAGTGCCGTCCGTGAGCCGGAGCGAACGGAAAATGCTCTATGGCGGGGCGCGAGAGGAGGGGGCTGCATGACCGTTCGCGTTCCACATCCGGCCGATGCTCCCGGTCCGTCCGCCGCCCGGCGGTTCGTCGTCTGGCGGGCCCTGCCGGTTCTGGGGGGCCTGGTCCTGCTCTTTCTGGGGGCGCTCGCGCTCGTGGTGTGGTCCACCCGCGAGGTCGACAGCGTCTCCCTGGACCGCGAAACCCGGATGTTCCGGCACAGCATCCAGGCGCTGAAGGAGCAGATTGCCCATGAACAGGAAAGCGTGACGATCTGGGATGATGCGCTCTGGCATCTCTCCGACGGCAACGTCGAAAGCGGGCAGTGGCTCGATTCGAACCTGATTAGCTGGATGCACGACTATTTCGGGCATGACGAAGTCTACATTCTCGATCCCGAGGATCGCCCGGTCATTGGTCTCTATGACGGCAGGGTCGGCCTGTCCGGAGGCTATGCGGGTGCCCGGTCCGAGATCGACCATCTGGCGCGGGATCTGCGCTCCCGTCTGCGGGCGGAGGATACGGACGGGATCAGCGCCGTCGTGCAGACCATTGGCGAAGCCGATTTCGCCTTCGTCAACGGTCATCCGGTGCTTGTCAGCGTCAAGCCGATGGTGCCGTCCGGTGATACGGCGCGCCCGCCGCCGACGCCGGCGCCGGGCGAGAATTATCTGCACGTCTCCATCCGCTATCTCGATGGCGCCCTGCTGCGGGATCTGGAGGGGAGCCACAGTTTCCGGGACATCCGCTTCGTGCGGCAGCCCGCGGCCGATCTCCCCACCGAGACCTATGAGCTGTTGGACCGGCACGGCGCGTCCATCGGCAATTTCATCTGGTCGCCCTTCCTGCCGGGTCATGATGTGCTGAGCCGGATCGCGCCGGCGCTGGCGGCGCTGTTCGTGGCCCTGCTCGTGGGGATCGTGGTCGGCCTGCTGTTCCTCTATCGCCGGATCCTCGGCGAGCGGGTGGCGCGGCAGGATGCCTATCGTCTGGCCTTCTATGATCCGGTGACCGGGCTGCCGAACCGGGGCATGGTCGTGCATCTGTTGGCCGAGGCCGTGTCGGACCTTCCCGTCGGCGGGCCGGTCGGGGTGCTCTATGTCGATCTGGAGCGCTTCCGTCTGGTCAACGAGACCCTGGGGCGGGCGGGGGGCAACCTGATCCTGGCCGCCGTCGCCACCCGTCTTGCCGGACTGGTCCAGGACGGCGAGACCGTCGCGCGCGTCGGTGGTGACGAGTTCGTGATTCTGACCCGGGGGCGCAGCGAGGACGAGATCATCGTCCTGGCCGACGAGATCCTGGCCGGGGCCCGGGTGCCCTTCGTGGTCGAGGGCAATCCGGTGCTGGCGGGGCTGTTCGTGGGCATCTCGATTGCCACGACGCCCGGCCTGTCGGCGGACGAGTGCCTGCGCCGGGCCGATGTGGCGCGCTCCCATGCCCGCACCACCGGCCGCCTGCGCCGCGCCACCTTCGGGCCGGACATGGACCGGAACCTGCGCGGCCGGCGCGAGATCGAGGGTGATCTGCACCGGGCGCTTGCCGCTGAAAGTGACGAGATCAGCGTGTTCTTCCAGCCGGTCTTTTCGCTTGCCGATGGCCGGGCCGTCGGGGCGGAGGCGCTGGCGCGCTGGCGCCATCCGGCACGCGGCTGGATCGTGCCGGATGTCTTCATTCCCGTGGCCGAGGAGGCGGAGCTGATCGGCCAGCTCGGCGCCCGGGTGCTGCGGCTGGCCTGCCGGGAGGCCGTCCGCTGGCCGGGACTCGGGGTGGCGGTGAACGCCTCGCCGCGGGAGCTGAGCGATCCGGATTATCCCCAGCGGGTTGCGGCGGCGCTGGCCGCTTCGGGCCTTCCGCCGGATCGGCTGCACATCGAGGTGACCGAGACGACCATGCTGGAAGCCGCCGGCCAGACCGGGCGCACGCTGGCGACCCTGCGCGGTCTCGGGGTCGGCATCATCATCGACGATTTCGGCACCGGCTTCTCGTCCCTCAGCCGTCTGCGCGATCTGGAGGCGGACAGGATCAAGATCGACCGCAGCTTCATCACCCACATCTGCGACAACGCTACCGATCAGGCGATCGTGCAGGCCATCGTCGACATGGCCCATGCTGCCGGCCTGCAGACCACGGTGGAAGGTGTGGAGACCGCCGATCAGGCGGACCTT
>JBBSSF010000394.1:0-3990 GCA_038242345.1 Hyphomicrobiales bacterium | reverse complement strand
TCGATCGCGGCGTCGCCGTTGGCTCCCTTCAGATTGACCGAGATATTCATTGGCCCGCGATCTCCGCCGCCCCCGCCAACATTGCTGTTGGACACGACATGTGCGCCGCTGGACCCGGTCCAGATCGGCTCGGGACCGCGCTCTCCGGCGATGATCCACTTGCCCGCTGGGGCAGCCCCGCCCTCAGCGAAGAATCCGCCGAAGAGGCTCATGGCTGCGCTGGCGATGCCGCCGAGATTGGCCCCGCCGGAGCCTCCGCCCATGCCGTTGAGAACGCCTGAGAGCACGCCGCCGAACTGGCCGACGAACCCCTGTCCGATCTGCCCGGTGCCGGCGACGACACCATCCAGCGCGCCCTTGAACTGCGGGGTGAAGTCGGCAGCGGCCTGTGCGACCTGCTGCCCATACACCGTCGCGTCGACGCCAGAGCCGCTACCCATGGCGGAATCAATGGCGCGCTGGCCGGCGCCGTTGGAGCGGAGCACGAAGTGCTGAGCTTCGGCCTCGCCGGGCAGGTTATTGATCAGCCCATATTGCCCCAGCACGTCAATGGCCGTCGCCCGCTGGTCAGGCGGGAGCCGCTTGATGGACAGGTCGACCGCATTCCCGCTTTCGTGTGCCGAGTTGCCGGGGCGGGCGGCATTCGAGCCATACTGGGCCCGGCGCTGGACCTGATCTTCATAGGTCCGATAGCCGTCGTTCACCGTCACCTTGATCCCGCGCTTGTCGAGATCGTCGAGAGCAGCCGCGAGCTGCTTGCCGAGATCCGGGGCCAGCTTCTGGACCTCGTAGCTGGGGTTACCCGCGGTCTGGTACCCGAGCAGCATTTTCTGCCAGTCGGCACCGGCCGGGAGGCCGGGAAGATCACCGGCCCCGGCACCTATCCCGAGACCACCAATCCCGCCGGCACCGGAGACCACCGACACGAACAGCGGCGACACCGGAGTGCTGCCGCGCGTGGCGAGATCCGGAAGCCCCGGCACCTTGCCGGCATCCGCTGCCGCCCGGCCATAGGCGCCACCCGTGAGGGCATTCCGGAAGGTCTCCCGGAGCGGGCGGCTGACCGTCTCGTCCCAGGCGATTTTGCCGAGGTCCTGCACGAGAGAGCGGGCGGCGTCGCCGATGTCGCCGAAGTTGGTGACGGCGTCATAGCCGAACTTGTCGAATGCCGCAGATGCCCGGTCGATCCACCCGAGGTCCACGCTGTCCGTGGCGTCCCGGTAGGCCGCGGAGAACTGCTCTGCGGTGATCCGTCCGCGGGCCAGTTCATCCGACAGGAAGGCCTGATACTCGCCCAGCCGCTTGACCTGCTCGGCCGGCATCTTGCCGATGCTGTCCGACAGACGGCTCATATTCTGGCTGGCGACCGACACCCGCGCATAGGTGTCGGCGAGGCTGTCGATCTCCTTCTGAAGTGCCGGGGTCACCTGCACGCCCTGCGCCAGGTACCCGTTCACCAGTTCCTGCGCCTTCGCCGCCCGCTCCGTCTCGTAGGCGGACCGGCCGAAGGCGGCCTCCTGGGCCTCCAGAGCGCGGATCTGCTGCTGGATCTCGCGCGTCGCATCCAGCATCGGCGCGGCAAAGGTCTGCCGGTCGAGGGCGGTGATCTCGGCTTCCCGGATCCGGGTGAGGGTGGCGATGGAATCCCGGTTCGCCCCGGCCAGCCGCACGCCCTCCTCGTAGCGCTGGTTAATCTCCGCCAACGCCTTGGTGTAGGGCAGCATCACAGCCGTCGCGGCCTGGAACTCGGCCGCGCGCAGGGACTTGTTGTTGTCCTTCGCCGTCGAGACGTTCAGGGCTTCGATCCGCAATTGCTCTTCAGCATTGGCGCTCTTGACCGCGTCATCATTTCCGGCCGCAAGGCGCCGCTTTTCTGCGGCATCGGCCCTGATCTCCGCCACCCGCCGGTCATAGCCGTCCAGACCGGCCATATCGCGCGCCGACGTCGCCGAGCGCAGCGCCCCTTCCGACTGCAGGCGCGTGGTCCTGTCGAGGGCTTCGGTGTCAGCATCGCGGGCGGCCTTGTGATCCCTGATGGCGTCGGCCGCGCCCTTCGCCGCAGCAATCTGCCTTTCGTACTTCTGGTTGATCTCGGCCAGCGCCTTGGCATAGCCCTCCATCCCGGCGAGATCACGGGCATCCTCTGACGCCCGCCGGGCATCGGCGGCATCGCGCTCGGCCTGGGCGATGATCTTCAGGCCGGCCGCTTCCGCCTGACGGTCGGCGGCGTCCTGCGAGATCTTCTTGCCCGTCAGGTCCAGATAGGTCTGTTCCACGGCGAGCGCCACGCGCTGGGCAACGGTGCGGGCCTCGATCGACCGGATATCCAAATCAGTCTGTTGGGTGGCGCGCTCCATGCCGGTGATCCGGCCGCGGAAATATTCCTCCTCCGTCGCCCCGAGGGCGGAAAACATATCCTTCGTCCGCGCCAACAGAGAGATGATGCGCTCACGTTCGCCTTCATCTCCAGTCTCGCTTGCAATCTGGTTCAGGCGGTCGCGGAATTCCCTCGCATCAGATGCTGATTGGTCAGAACCCTGAAACCTCTGGATCGCGGCCTCAAGTTCAGGGCTGGAACCGGAGCCATAATATTGTGCACTGTGCGGTGTCTGGACGCGCCGGATATTATTCTCTGCAGACAGGCTATAGAAACCGCCCGAGTCCAGTTCATTGCCGATATCATTGATGGCCTGCTTGCGCAGCTTCTCACGGGCGGCTTGATCGAGCGTTTCCAGCACGTCGATGGAGTCGGTTTCATACTGGCGGGCGGAATTTCCGGCGTTCTCATAGGCCTTGTCGATCTCGGAGACGAGGTCCGCGTGCTCCTGCAGGAGATCAGAGACAGACTTCCCCTCGCCAGTGATCGCGTCATAGAGGGCCCCGGCGGACGTCGCGGCCAGCGACAGGCCGACGATCGTCATGTTCAGCGGCGTGGCCATGCCGGAGAGGGCGTCGAGAATGGACTTCCCAGCATCGGCCAGCTTCGTATCTGGCGCAAAGCTGCCGGCGATCTGCCCGCCCTGCTGCATCAGGGCCATGCCGAGGGGCATTCCGGACAGCGCGGAGGTCATGAGATCCCCGAGCTGGTACTGCATGTTCTGGCGGAAGAACTGCTGCGCCCGATCGCTCGGCTCATTCTGCTGGGACGGAGCAGGGATGTTCGTCCCGGGCACCCGGGCCGGGGCTGGCAGCGCGACCGGCGCCGTCACCGGCGGAATATCTCCGAGCGCCCCGCCGGCGCGCGCCGCTTCTTCCGAGATGCGCTTCAGGGCATCAGCCACCTGGGCAGCGGTCGACATGGTCTTGCCGCCAGCCGCCTCGAACGCTGCTCCCCACTGCACCGATGCCGCGGTCATCTCGCCAAAGGCCGCGGTCACACGGGCGCCCATCGCCGTGCGCATGGACTCGCCGAGGTCTGCGGCCTCCGTACCGAGGCGGACGATCTCGGTCTGCGCCAGCCCGGCGCTGGTACCGAGCGCAGCGATCGCCGCCGCGCCCGGAGCAAACACAGCCTGCCAGTCGCCGGCAGCAGTGCGGACCCCCGCCGTCACCGCCCGCATCCGGGCTTCAACTTGGTCGACGACCGAGAACAGGCCGTTGGCGTCGGCCGTGAAACGGTACTCGACGCCGGGATCCGTGGACGTGTCCGACATGGCTATCCCCGCGACACTAAAACCATTGATTGCCGCGCCACATTGTGGCCACGATCACGCACCCCGAGAAGACGATGAAGGTGCCCTGCAGCAGTGGGAGGTCCGGTACGAGGAGGGCGTCCGCGGTCAGCGATCCGAGGCCGGGCCAGGAGAAGACGTACTCGGTCGTGATCGCTCCCGTCACCAGTCCGCCGATGTGGAGCATGATCAGCGTGACCGTGGGGAGCAGCGCGTTGGGTACGGCGTGCCGATTACGGACCAGGTCCTCGCGCAGACCTTTCGCGCGTGCGGTCACCAGGTAGTCGCTGCCCAGCTCGTCGAGCATCGAGGAGCGCAT
>JBBSSF010000393.1:0-3996 GCA_038242345.1 Hyphomicrobiales bacterium | reverse complement strand
CAGATTTCTCATATGCCCCAATGGCATGAGAAATCTGCACCGGAATACCAAAGAGTCCTTTTCAAGGATCTTTGGTATGAGCTCTCCCTCCGGGGCCGGCCGGAGCGCCGGCCCCCAATCTGCGGAAGACCTGTCCCATGTGCGGCACCAGCCACGACCACAGCCACGATCCGGCCCACGAGCACACCCACGACCATGACCACGCCGCCGAGCGCTGGAAGCATGACGGCGTGCGGGTGATCCGCGGCGACCAGCTCGACCCGAACACCGCCCAGACCCCGGGCATGTACCGGCAGGCGGCCATCAACCACGCCCGGGTCGGCGCCCAGAAGATCTGGGCCGGCACGGTGGCCATCGAACCCAACGCCAAGACCGGCGTGCATCATCATGGCGCGCTGGAAAGCGTGATCTTCGTCGTGCGCGGCCGGGCGCGGATGCGCTGGGGCGACCGGCTGGAATTCGTCGCCGAGGCGGGCCCGGGAGATTTCGTCTTCGTCCCGCCCTATGTGCCGCACCAGGAGATCAACGCCGATCCGTCCCAGGTGCTGGAGTGCGTGCTCGTGCGCTCCGACAACGAGGCCGTCGTGGTCAACATCACCGATATCGACCCAGTGGAGCAGCCGGAGGCGGTCTACTGGGTGGCTCCGATCCACCGCGCCCCGGCCTGACCTCAACCCGAGCCGATCCCGCCGCCGGCCGGGATCGGCTCAGCCGCCCTCGCCGTCCATCTCTTCCCGGTCGCGCGGGACGTGATGGACCCGCGGGAAGGGCGGCAGCCAGGCTTCGCGCCGGATGGTCCAGAGTTCATAGGTCGGCACGAACCGGTCCGGCGCATCGAGCGTGCCGAGATGCACCTCGGTCTCGTCGCCCGTGCATGAGAACACCGGGGATCCGCAGCGCGGACAGAAATGCCGGCCGGCATACTCCCCTGTCTCGCCGGTGATGCGCACCGCCCCGGCGGGGAAGATCGCCGCGGCGTGAAAGAGCGCGCCATGATGCTTGCGGCAGTCGAGGCAATGGCAGATCCCGACCCGCAGCGGCCGCCCCGAGGCGACGAGCCGGACAGCCCCGCACAGACACCCGCCCGTGACGTCGTCCATGCCGCATCCTCCCCTCTCCCGGGCGCCTCATGGAGCCCTGATCCCGTCGCCCGCCTTCACGCCGACGGATGGCCGGCCCGGCACACAGGTGTCATAGCCGCCGCACGAAGTGCGGACCCCACACACGCGCCTGAAGGGCAGCGGATGTCTCATATGCGCCAAGGACATGAGAAATCCGCACCGGAATATCAAAGCGTCCTTTTCGAGGATCTTTGATATCAGCCGCACATCCGCAGCGCGCCGCAATCAACCGACAGACTTTTGGGGAAGAAGAAGAATTTGGCGCTCCCTAGGGGACTCGAACCCCTGTTTTCGCCGTGAGAGGGCGACGTCCTAGACCGCTAGACGAAGGGAGCGCGGGCCGCCGTTGCCGGCGACGAGCGGGGATATAGCCGCTTCCCCGGGGGGGCGCAAGCCCCCTGATGAAGATCCGGCTCAGGATCTCCGCCGCCTCCGTCCGGCTGTGGATAAGTCACCCGGTACCTGTGGATAAGGACACCCCGGCGCGGGACGGTGCCGGGCCCCCCACGCGGCACCCTGCCCGTCTTCCGCCGGCCCGCGAACGCCGCTAGGCTTGGGGGCCGCTGATTCCGCCGTTTGCGCTGTCCTGACAGCTCCCAAGGAGCCTGCCCCGTGCCCAAGTCCTCTCCCGAGAGCCGGCCCGCCGATTTTTCGCAGGTCCAGGACATCATCCGGCAGTCCTATTCCAATGTCGTGCTGGTGCTTCAGGGCGGCGGCGCGCTGGGCTCCTATCAGCCCGGCGTGATGGAGGTGATCGAGCAGATCGGCGTCGACGTGAACTGGGTCGCCGGCATCTCCATCGGCGCCATCAACAGCGCCATCATCGCCGGCAATCCGCCGGGCCAGCGCGTGGCCAAGCTCACCGAATTCTGGAACCTCGTCACCTCCCGGGTGAAGTGGCCCTGGGTGCCCGAGGGCGACGACATGCGCGGCCTGTTCAATCAGGCCGCGTCCTATGTGGCGATCACCATGGGCCAGCCCGGCTTCTTCAAGCCGCGCTTCCCCCCGCCGGAGCTCCAGCCCCAGGGCACCCCGGACGCCATCAGCTATTATGACACCTCGCCGCTGCGCGAGACGCTGCTGAAGGTGGTCGACTTCGACTATCTGAACAACGGCCCGGTGCGGCTCTCGGTCGGCGCGGTCAACGTCCACTCGGGCAACTTCGTCTATTTCGACAACCGCCAGCGCCGCATCGGCCCGGAACACATCATGGCGTCCGGCTCGCTGCCGCCGGGCTTCCCGCCGATCGAGATCGACGGCGAGCTCTATTGGGATGGCGGCCTCGTCTCCAACACCCCGCTCAGCTACGTGCTCAGCCATGTCGACGAGTGCAGCCTGATCTTCCAGGTGGACCTGTTCTCCGCCCACGGCATCCGGCCCCGCAACATGGGCGAGGTGCAGGAGCGCGAGAAGGACATCCGCTTCTCCAGCCGCACCCGCATGAATACCGACATCTACAAGACCTATCTCGACATGCGCGCCGGCATCGACATGCTGATGTCGAAACTTCCCCCAGAGGCGCTGGAGGATCCTGAAGTCGCCGCGCTCCAGAAATACCGCACGCCGCTGCGCGCCAACATCATGCACCTGATCTACCGGCGCAAGACCTATGACAAGGCGTTCAAGGACTACGAGTTCTCGCGCAATACCATGCTCGACCACTGGAGCGCCGGGCGCGACACGATGATCCGGACCCTGCGCCACACCGACTGGTTCCTGCCGCCCACCGACCGGATCGACATCGTCACCCATGACGTCCACGAGGACGCCGACGACTGATCCCGGCGCGGCGCCGTCCGTTCGCGGCCCGTCCGCCTTTCCCCGGAGATGCCGTTCCGGCGCAGGTCCTTTTCCCCCGGCAACGCCATCCGCCCCCTTGGCGACAGGCGGCCGACGGGAAACCATGCCGGCGCCGGACGGTGATTCGCCGTTCCCCGCCCTGTCCGCCGGCCGCATCCGCCGCCGGCCTCACGCCACCGAGGGTTCCATGACCACCTTCCCGATCCAGTCCGCCCGTCTCATCATCTCCACCGCGCTGGCCAAGGGCGCGGAGCTGAACATGAAGCCGCTCACCATCGCGGTGCTGGATGCCGGCGGCCATCTGGTGGCCTTCGAGCGTCAGGATGGCGCGCCGACGGTGCTGCGCGCCGGCATCGCCATCGGCAAGGCCACGGCCGCGCTGGCCTTCTTCGGCGGCTCGCGCACCCTCAACCGCATGGCCCAGGACCGTCCGCATTTCGTCGCCGCCCTGTCGTCGCTCTCGGGCGGCGCCGCTCCGGTGGTGCCGGTGCCGGGTGGCGTGTCGGTGCGCGATGCCTCGGGTGCCGTGATCGGCGCCGTCGGCATCTCCGGCGACACCTCCGACAATGACGAGCTGGCCGCCGTCACCGGCATCGAGGCCGCCGGCTTCAAGGCCGAGACCGGCGCCTGATCCGCACCCGGAAGGGGACCGTCCCCGCGGACAGCGGGCATCCGCCCGGTCCGCTGAGGTCTGAAACCAGGCGCACGAAGTGCTGACCGCACCTTAGCGCCTGAAAATCAGCAGATTTTCCATATGCCCCAAAGGCATGGAAAACCTGCATCGGAATACCAAAGAGTCCTTTTCAAGGATCTTTGGTATGAAACTCAAGAAAGGCCGCGCTTTCCCGGCGCGGCCTTTTTCATTTGTCGGTCTGGTGCCGTCCTGCCGGTGAGCCGGAGCGAACGGAAAATGCGCCACGTCCTCTCGGGACGCATTTTCTTCACGCGAACCGGCAACCACCTCGCTTGAAAATGCTCTAGGTTCTGTTGACAAAGGGATTCCACGAACGGTCCTCATGTGATTCAAGGTTTGCTTCCGAGAGGAGGCACCCCTTGATCCGTGGATTGATGAGTG
>JBBSSF010000392.1:0-4001 GCA_038242345.1 Hyphomicrobiales bacterium | reverse complement strand
GAGGGCTGATGTCAAAGGTCCTTGAAAAGGATCCCCTGGCATTCCGATGCGGATTTCTCATGCCTTTGGATCATATGAGAAATCTGCTGTTCTTCAGGCGCTCGGTGCGGTCAGCACTGCGTACGCCTGGTGTCACAGCGTCTGGGCTTCCGCCACGGGACGGGTCGGCACTTTCACCACCGCCTCGCCATCGAGAACGAGCAGGTCGCCAACCTTGCATTCGCACTTCAGCTTCGCCCGATGGCCACGCTCGATGAGTTCGTCCACGGTTACCGTCACATCGACCGTGTCGCCGATGCGGACCGGCGCATGGAAGTGCAGGGTCTGGGACAGATAGACCGCGCCCGGGCCCGGCAGGCGGGTGCCGAGCACCGCCGAGATCAGGCTGGCGGTATAGAGGCCATGGGCGATGCGGGTGCCGAACGGGGTCTTGGCGGCGAAGTGCTCCGACAGGTGGATCGGGTTGCGGTCGCCGGAGATCTCGGCAAAGCCGACCACGTCCGAGGACAGGACGGTCTTGCTGATGGTCTCCTGCATCCCGATCGACAGGTCTTCATAGTAGAGCGCTTGCAGGGGCAGAACGGTCATGGGACTGAAGCTCCTCCGGGCCGGTGTCTGTGGGTTGCGGTGTGGCCCGGCTCCGGCCGGGGCGCGCGGAAGGGCGCCCCGGCGGGTCGGTTACCAGGCGAGAAATGGCATGGCGGCGCGGGCCGAAATGCCGTGGGCGTCCAGAACTTCGGTCACACGGACCTGGTCGGGCGCATCGGGAGGTCCGAATTCGGACGCGTGGATGCCGGCGGTGATGAACAGGACGTCGAGCCCCTGGGCGCTCGCGCCGGCGATGTCGGTGTGGAGGCCGTCGCCGATGCCCAGCACATCCTTGGGGGCATAGGGCCGGCCGCCGATCTCGGCGAGCGTGGCGAAGGTGGCGCGGTAGATCTCCGGCAGGGGCTTGCCCAGCCAGATCGCCGAGCCGCCCAGGGTCTCGTAGAACTCGGCCACGGCGCCGGCGCAGAAGATCTTCTGGTGGCCGCGCTCGACCACCCGGTCGGCGTTGGCGCAGATCATGGTCAGGCCGCGGGCGGCGAGCGCCGTCAGCTCGGCGCGATAGTCCTCGGGCTTCTCGGTCTCGTCATTGTAGAGCCCGGTGCAGACCGCGACTTCCGCCTCCTCGGCGGGCACGATGGTCAGGCCGAGACCCTCATAGAGCGGCAGGTCGCGCTCCGGCCCGATATGGGCGATGCGCTTCACGCCGCGTTCCATGATGAGGGTGCGGGTCACGTCGCCGGCGGTGACGATGCCGTCATAGGCGTCATCGGGCACGCCCAGACGGCGCAGCTGCTGCCGGGTCGGCTCCACCGGGCGCGGCGAATTGGTGATGAAGACCACCGGCCCGCCCTGCTCGCGGCGATAGCGCTGCAGGGCGTCGCAGGCGGCCGGGAAGGCGGCGATGCCGTTGTGGACCACGCCCCAGACGTCGCACAGCAGCGCGCGATATTCGCCCGCGACCCCGGACAGTCCCGGAATCATCGGCACGAGAGCGCTATCGTCGACGGATGCAGTCATGTTGACCTCGCGGGCAAGTCGTCGCCGCGCACATTGACAAGAGCATGCGCGGGAAAACAATACGGAATGAATGGGATGCGGTGTTGCCCTACCGGGCGCGCGGATGCCGGGCGGAAGCGGGTCATCGGGCGGAATCCTCGTCCGGACGGCTCATCCACGATATCAGCACGGCTCCCGGCAGCGCCCAGCCCGTTCCGACGACCACATAGAAGGCGATCTCGACGATCCGGGACTGTCCCGGCAGGATCAGGATCGCCAGCAGCATAGCGAGAAATGCGTACACGGGAATGAGCAGAAGGAGCAGCGCCGTGCCGACGAGCTTGCGGGTTCTGATGCGCATGGCAGGTGACGCTCCTTCAGCGGCGGACGATTCCCTGTCCGTCTGGTCCGTCGACCCGCCAGGGCACGACGCCGGGGCGGACGGCCGGACGCTTCCTGGCCGGTGGCTCCGGCCGGGATGACCGGCCGTCTTTCCGGCCGGATGGCGCCTTCTAGCAGAAAAGCCCCGGCCCGGGGAACGGCCGAATGCCGGGCGGTTTCCCGCGTCCCGTCCCGGCGCTATCCTCCTGCCGGCCCGGCCGGCATCCGGGGATCCGGATGCGGGGCTCCGCTTCGTCCGGTCCCGGCCGGAGACGACAAAAAAAGAACACGACCGACTGGCCTGTCCGGACCGCCCTGAGGCGGCGGGGCCATTTCCCGGGGAGGGAACATGGAGATCACCCTGACCAGGGCGCCGGGGGCGTCCGGCTGCACGGCGGGTGCCCGCGGGCGCGCGGCAGTCCGGGCCTGGCTTCTGGCGATCGCGGCCCTGATCGTCGCCATGATCGTGGTGGGCGGGGCCACCCGGCTCACCAATTCCGGCCTCTCCATCACCGAATGGAAACCGATCCATGGCGCCCTGCCGCCGCTGTCGCCGGCGGAGTGGGAGGAGGAGTTCGCGCGCTATCGGGAGATCCCGCAATATCGCCTGCTGAATGACGGCATGACGCTTGGCGCGTTCAAGGCGATCTTCTGGTGGGAGTGGGCCCACCGGCTCATCGGCCGGCTCATCGGCGTGGCCTTCGCGCTGCCTCTGGTCGGCTTCTGGCTGTCGGGCGTGCTCGATCGCCGGCTGAAGCTGCGGCTGGTCGTCCTGTTCCTGCTCGGCGGGCTTCAGGGGGCCGTGGGCTGGTGGATGGTGGCCTCGGGGCTGGTCGACCGGGTGGATGTCAGCCCCTACCGGCTGATGGTCCATCTGACGCTCGCCTGCGTGCTGCTGGCGGCGATCGTGCGGGTGGCGGAAGGGCTGCGGCCGGCGCTGCCGGGCGCTGTGGCCGCGCCCGGCTTTGCCCGCCGGGATGCCCGCTTCCTGCTCGGCCTCGTCTTCCTCCAGATCGCCCTGGGCGCCCTGGTCGCCGGGCTCGATGCCGGCTTTGCCTACAACACCTGGCCGCTGATGGACGGCGTGCTGGTGCCGGACCGGCTCTATGACGGCGCGCCCTGGTGGCGGCCGATCTTCGAGGAGGTGCGCACGGCCCAGTTCGACCACCGCATGGTCGGCTATCTGCTGGTGCTGGCGACGATGGTCGCCATGATCCGGGCGCGGCTGAAGGCGCCGGGAACGGCGGCTGCCCGGGGGGCGACGCTGCTGGCCGCCCTGGTGCTGGCCCAGGCCGCCATCGGCATCGCCACCCTGGTTCTGGTGGTGCCCATCGGTCTCGGGCTCGCACACCAGTTCGGGGCCGCGGTGGTGCTGGTCGCCGCCACCCGCCACCTCGCCCGCCTGTCGCCGCCGGATCCCTGAGGGCCCGGAGAGGATTTCAGGCTGCGCCGGGGATCAGAGCGCCGAGGCGATCTCGTCGAGGATGCGGCGGGCGGCGCCGGCGCGGTCCTCGGCGGCGGTGATGGGCCGGCCGACCACCAGCAGGCTGGCGCCATCGCGAATCGCCTGGGCCGGCGTCACCACCCGTTTCTGGTCGCCCACATCGGCGCCGGCCGGCCGGATGCCCGGGGTGACCAGCACCATGTCCGGGCCGACCAGGGCGCGCACCCGGGCCACCTCCCGGGCCGAGCAGACGAGGCCGTCGAGGCCGAGGGCGTGGGCCGCCCGGGCACGGCGCTCGACCAGATCGGCGGCGGTGCCGGCATAGCCGGCGGCGCGCACGTCGGCATCGTCCATGGAGGTGAGGACGGTCACGCCGAGGAGGGTGAGGGGCGCCTCGCCCCGGGCGGCGATGGCTGCCGCCATAGTGTTCGGATAGGCGTGGAGAGTGACGAACTCGACGCCGGTTTCGGCGATGGTGCGGATGGCGCCGGCCACGGTGTTGTCGATGTCGAGCAGCTTGACGTCGAGAAAGACCCGGCGGCCGGCAGCAGTCAGCTCGCTGGCGAGATCGAGCCCGCCGGCAAACAGCAGCTCCAGCCCGATCTTGAACACACCGACATGATCCGCGGTG
>JBBSSF010000391.1:0-4019 GCA_038242345.1 Hyphomicrobiales bacterium | reverse complement strand
CGGGCCGAGAGCACCCGGCCCGACCGGTCGATGGCGATGGTGACCTGAACCGTCGCCTGCCGGCTGACCCGGTCGAGGGGCCGCTTGTGGCGGACGAGATGGGCCATCAGCCGGCCGCGCCAGGTGGCAAGCGCCGCCGTCGACGAGGTGCCCATGCCCGAGCCGGGGGCGGCCGGGGTGTCGGAGGCCTTGGGCGCGCCGGCCTCGGCCGTGGTGCGCGGAGCCGGCGGCAGCTCCCTGTTGACGGCCTTGCGGCTTTCCACCTTCTTCGCCGCCGGCGGCGGCTTCTGCGCCACCGCCGGGCGGGAGGGCGGCAGCACGACGGCCGCAGGCGGCGGGGCCGGCATCTCGGGAGTGTCGAGCTGCACCGGCAGGGGCTCCGGCGCCGGCATGTCGACGGGCTCGGGCGGCTTCTCCGCCACCGGATCCGGCAGCACCGGCGTCACCGGCGGACTGTCGTCGGGCGGCACCTCGATCGGAACCGGCACGTCCGGAACCGGCTCGGGCGCGGCCTCCACCATGGGCGGGCCGGGCGGCAGGTCGGTCACCTCGCCCTTGGGGCCGGCGGCCAGCGGCGAGAGATCGAGAAAGATCGCCGGCGGCAGTCCGTCGCTTTCCGGCGGCGCCTTGCGCCAGTGAACGGCGAGCCAGCCGCCACCGGCATGGACGGCGAGCACGAGCAGCACCGCCCCGCCCCAGCGCACCACCGGGCCGAGCCCGGACGGCCCGCGGCCCGGGGGAAAGGGATCGAGGGCGGCCACGCTCATGGCGTCCCCACGGCCGGCGTCGCGGCGCGGGGAGCGGCGCCCTGGCCGGTATCCTCCAGCCCGACGAGGGCGATCTTCAGATAGCCGGCCGCGCGCAGGAGGTTCATCACCGCCATCAGATCGGCATAGGCGACGCTGCCGTCGGCGCGCAGGAAGATGCGCTGCCCGGGATCGCCGCCGGTGGCCACAGCAAGCGCCGCGGCCAGCGCCGGACGCGCCACATCCTCATTGCCGAGCGCCAGACCCAGATCGGATTTCACGGTGAGGAACAGCGGCTTGTCCGGCCGCGGCTGGGGCGCCGCGTTGGAGACCGGCAGGTCCACCGCCACATCCACCGTGGAAAGCGGCGCCGCCACCATGAAGATGATGAGCAGCACCAGCATCACGTCGATGAAGGGCGTGACGTTGATGTCGGAGACCTCCGGCAGGTCGCCGTCCTCGGGCTCCTTCAGGGAAACGCCCATGGCCTCACTCCGCCGCCCGCGCGATATGGACCCGGCGCCGGCCATGGCCGCGCTCCAGATCCCGGGAGAGATGCTGCACGATCTCGGCGGAGGCATCCGACAGGGTCGCCTTGTAGGCGGCGATCGCCCGGGAGAACACGTTGTAGATCACCACTGCCGGAATGGCGGCGACGAGGCCGATGGCGGTGGCCAGCAGCGCCTCGGCAATGCCCGGGGCAACGACGGCCAGATTGGTCGTCTTGGACTGGGCGATGCCGATGAAGGAATTCATGATGCCCCACACCGTGCCGAACAGGCCGACGAAGGGGGCAATGGCGCCGATGGTGGCAAGCACCCCGGTGCCGCGCGCCATGCCCCGGCCGGCGCGGGCCTCGATGCGCTGGAGGGCGATCACCAGCCGCTCCTTGATGCCCTCGACCGAAAGATCGTCGGAGCGGTTCACCTCCCGCAGGGCCGCCCGCACCAGATCGGCAACAGGCCCCGTGCGGGCGCGCCCGGCGGCAATGGCCGCCGCCGCCTCGTCGAGGGTGGCCGCCTGCTCCAGCAAGGCGAGCGCCCGGCGGGCGCGGCCCCGGGCCGAGAGCAGCTCCAGCCCCTTGGCAAGCAGGATGGTCCAGGTGAGGACGGAGGCGAGCGCCAGCCCGATCATCACCGCCTTCACCACGATGTCGGCGTCCTGATACATCCGCCAGGGCGAGAGATCATGGGGCAGCAGATGTGCCGCCGCGAGCCCGGGCGCAGGCACCTCCTCCGCGGCAACCGGCACCGCGGACACCGCCTCCGGCACGGCCGCAGCCGGGTCCGCCTGGTCCCCGGCCGGGGCAGCGGCAGCACCGGCGGAGGGCGCCACCGCCGCGGGCGCCGCCATCGTGTCCGCCGGCACCGGCGCGGCCGGTGCGGCCATCCCGGCGGCAAGGGGAGCGGCGGGCGGATCGCCTGCGGCGGTCTGCGCCGCTGCCGGCAGCGTCACCGCCAGAAGGGCGAGCATCCCCGCGCCAACCGCAAGCCCGCCGGCGCGCCCGCGCACCGTCCGGACCGACCGCCCGTGATTGCCTGTGCTGCTCATCGTCTGCCGTATCCCGTCCTGCCGGATCCCGCGCATCCTGCTTACTCCTTCCGGAGCCGCCCGGATCCCGCGATGTTTCGATGCAGCCGGCGGCCGGCCGATGCAAGGGCCGAAATCCCGCCCCGGCCCCCGCCGGCAGGGCCTCCCCGAAAGGCCGCGCCCGCATGTCCGCTCCTTCCAAAGCAGAAATTGGGAATGATGCGCAATAGCAACTTGCACCGGAGGTCGACCCGGCGGGGGAAAAATGCGCCCCGCGCCGGGCAACAGCGGCCGCGCCCTGGCCCCGGAAGCCCGTTTCAGCCGGGAGCCCAAAGGATCCCGTTCAACAATCTCTGGCATGAAACATCCGGCCGGCCGGCAGAAAGGGCCCGCTTTTTCCTCTGGACCGCATCCGGTGCGGGCGCCACTCTCCACGCCTGACCCCGCCCCCGGACGGCAGGAGAGGCCCCTTGAACGACCCCGAGCGAGAGCCCGAGACCCATCCCGGATCCGATCCTGATCCCGCGTCCGCCGGGGGAGCCGAGCCGGAGCGCCGCCGCCGCGGCCGGGAGGTGTTTACCGCCCTTGAACCGGACGCCGCCGCCCGTCGTCCCGCCAGCCTCGCCACGATTGCCCCGGATCTGGCCAACTATCTGCTGGAATTTCCCTTCGGCGACATCTACTCCCGCCCCGGACTTTCCCTGCGCGACCGCCAGATCGCGACCATTGCCGCGCTGGCAGCACTTGGCAATGCCCGCCCGCAGCTGGAGATCCACATTGCCGGCGGGCTGAATGCCGGCCTCGACCGGGCGGAAATCGTGGAGATCCTGATGCAGATGGCGGTCTATGCCGGCTTTCCGGCCGCCATCAACGGGCTGGCGGCGGCCCGCGACGTCTTCGCCCGGCGCGACGCGGCCGACGCCGAGGCGGCGAAAGCGGCCGGAGACGGCTGATTTCGGCAGCGAGAATTGCGCCTCCGGCGGGATCGGCCTATAATGCCGGCCAACCCCGACAATTCATCAAGACCCGGGGCTCCCGCCGAGGCCGACGCCCGGAGGGAGCGGCCAGAAGGAGTTTGCGCCATGTCCACCACCACCAGCCCCCTCATGCCGAAGGCGACGGCGGTGTGGCTCGTCGAGAACACGGCGCTGAGCTTCGACCAGATCGCCGCCTTCTGCAAGCTGCACCCGCTCGAGGTGAAGGCGATCGCCGATGGCGAGGCCGCCCAGGGCATCAAGGGGCTGGATCCCATCTCCACCGGCCAGCTCTCCCGCGAGGAGATCGACCGGGCGCTGAAGGATCCGCATCACCGGCTGAAGGTGGCCGATCCGCGGGTGCGCGTGCCGGAGAGCAAGCGCCGCGGTCCGCGCTACACCCCGGTGTCGCGCCGTCAGGACCGGCCGAACGCCATCCTGTGGCTGCTGCGCTATCATCCGGAGCTGAAGGACGCGCAGATCATGCGCCTCGTCGGCACCACCAAGTCGACCATCCTGTCGATCCGCGAGCGCACCCACTGGAACGCCGCCAACCTGACGCCGATGGATCCGGTGACGCTGGGCCTGTGCTCCCAGATCGAGCTGGACCTTGAAGTCGACAAGGCCGCCAAGTCCGCGCCGCGGCGCGAGGAGGACGAGCCGGGCGCGGCGACCCTGCTGCCGACCGATCTCACCACCAGCGACGACGCCCTCACCGCCTTCCGCACCGGCCGCGCCGACGAGGACGAGATCGACGCCGACGCCGTGT
>JBBSSF010000390.1:0-4027 GCA_038242345.1 Hyphomicrobiales bacterium | reverse complement strand
GCACGAAGTGCTGACCGCACCTTAGCGCCTGAAGGGCAGCAGATTTCTCATATGCCCCAAGGACATGAGAAATCTGCATCGGAATACCAAAGAGTCCTCTTCGAGGATCTTTGGTATGATTCGCCGGCAGCCCGGCAGTTGCATCCGTCCCGGCGCAGGACGATCCCGGGGCTGGCACCGGGATCTCACCAGGCGAGCCAGCCCCGGCCGACGCGCCAGCCGAGACCGGCGGTGATGCCGGTGGCGAGCACATACCAGACGGCGACGAAGAGGGGCGAGTCGTCCGGGCAGTGGAGGGCATAGAGCGCGGCGCCGATGCCGGCCGCCACCAGCCCGGCGGCAAGACCGGCAATGGCCGGATCCGCGGGCGCCATGGCCCGCACCATGAACAGCAGCGCCACCAGCGGCCCCAGCGCCAGAAGCGGCAGATTGAGCAGGCACACCGCCCAGTTCTGGCCGACCAGACGCTTCAGCCACTCTTCCTCCGGCACCAGCGCCAGCTCCAGCAGCACCCCCGAGATCACCAGCACCGTGGGCAGGAGCAGGAAGAGCACGCTGCCGCCGGGCGGCTGCTCCGGCCGGGCGAGGCGCCGCAGCCAGAGGGCCGCGGTGGCCGCAAGGGTCAGCGGCACGAAGATCTTGAACGCCACCCGCGGATCGGCGAGCGCCGACCAGAATTCGGGCCGCAGCCCCAGCACGGCGAGAAAATAGAGCCCGGCCGCCAGCAGGCCGAGGGGCAGGGCAAAGCCCGCCCGCCGGCGCGGCGAGGCCGGCGGCGTGGCCGCATCGGCCACCAGAGCGGCGATCAGATCATCCGTTTGCATGGGGTCTCACCCTCCAAACCGTGCCGCAATCGCCTTCAGCCCCCGGTGCAGCGCCACCCGGGTGGCCCCCTCCGAGAGCCCCAGCCGGCGCGCGGCCTCGCCGATGGAGGCGCCCTCCACGGCAATGGCCCGCACCGCATCGCGCTGGCCGGCCGGCAGAGTGCCGAGGCTGCGCTCCACATCCCGGGCGAGCCCCGGGGGCTCTCCGGTCTCGGCCGGCAGGATCTCGATGAAATCCTCGATGGGCAGATCCGTCCGCCGCCCCCGCCGGCGCAGGGCATCGATCAGCTTGTGACGGGCAATCGCCCTGAGCCACGGCCCCACCGGCAGGGCCGGGTCCCAGCTGCCGCGCTTCAGGTGCACCGCCAGCAGGATTTCCTGCAGCACATCCTCGGCGTCGGCCAGCGGCAGCCCGGCGCGGGCAAGGCCGGCGCGCGCGGCTCCCCGCAGCGCCGGGGTCACGGCGCGCAGAAAGCGCTCATAGGCCCGGGCGTCTCCGCCGCGCGCCGCCCGCATCAGCTCCGTCCAGGCCTCGTTCGCCGCCTCGTTCGCCATTGTGCCGTCCGGGTAGGGTCTTGCCGGTGTGTTCGCCGGGGCCCCCCTGATCGTTACAGGAAAAAGACCGGCTGCACGCATCCGTGATCGGCAGCGTCCGTTCGATCACGGATGCGTGGGAGGCGTAACGACCGGGGCAGCCCCGGCGAATTCCTCCTCGTGGACGGCACCGACGCCGTCGCCCCGGCAGCCACTGCCGGGCCAGTCCCTTCCACGCAAGTCCCGGGAAACAGCCATGTCCGTTCAGACCACGGCCGCCGCCCTCCTGTGCGCTCTCACCGGCGTCGTCGCCTCTGCCGCCCTGCCGGCGGCCGCCGCCGATCAGGCCAAGGAGAAGTGCTTCGGCGTCGCCCTCAAGGGGCAGAATGACTGCGCCGCCGGCGCCGGCACCACCTGCGCCGGCACCTCCAAGGTCGACTATCAGGGCAACTCCTGGAAGCTCGTGCCCAAGGGCACCTGCACCACCATGATGCTGCCCGGCGGGCGCCACGGCTCGCTGATGCCGCTCACCCGCGACATGCCCAAGGGCTGATCTGCCGGACATCCGCCCGCGGCCGGGGAGCAACCGCCCCGGCCGCGCTCCGTCTCTCCCGAAGGATCCTCCGGCCATGTCGCCCCCACCGGTCCTCTCCGCCGGCCGTCCGGTTCCAGCCGGTGCCGGCCTGTCGCTCAAGCCCCAGCATGGCGCCGAAATCCTCGCCACCCGACCGCCGGTCGCCTTCTTCGAGATCCACGCCGAAAATCACATGGCCGCCGGCGGGCCGATGATGCGGCTGGTGGACCGGATCGCGGACAGCTATCCGCTTTCCGTCCACGGCGTCGGCCTCTCCCTGGGCGGCCCGACGCCGCCGGACCGCGCCCATCTGGCCCGGCTCTCCGCGCTTGTCGCGCGGGTTCAGCCCGGTCTCGTTTCCGAGCACATCGCCTGGTCGGCCGTGCCCGGACGCATCCTCGGCGATCTCCTGCCGATCCCCTATGACGAGACGAGCCTCGTCCGTCTCGCCGCCCATGTGGATCAGGTGCAGACGGCCCTCAGGCGGCCGATCCTGATGGAGAACCCGTCCAGTTATGTCCGGTTCCGCGCCGACCGCATGGCGGAGCCGGATTTTCTCGCCGAGCTGGTGGCGCGCACCGGCTGCGGGCTGCTGGTGGACGTCACCAACATCCTGATTTCCGCCCTCAACCACACAGCCGATCCGCTGGCGCTGCTCGATCCGCTGCCGGCGGCGGCCATCGGCGAGATCCATCTGGCCGGCCACGCCACGGTGACGGAACCCGATGGCGGCCGGCTGCTCATCGACGATCATGGCTCGCCGGTGCCGGACGCCGTGTGGGCGCTCTATCGCCGGCTGGTGACCCGGACCGGCCCGCGCCCGACCCTCATCGAATGGGATACCGACGTGCCCGCCTTTCCCGTGCTCGCGGCCGAGGCCCGCCGGGCGGAAGCCGTGCTCGACGGCGTGCGCGACACGCAATCCGGAGGCGCCCATGTCCGCGGATGATGGCCTCGCCGCCCCCTTCGACCGCTTCGCCGAAGCGCTGCTTGACCCCGGACTGCCGGTGCCGGCGGATCTGGTGCGCGGCGGCGGCGGAGACCTCGCCCGCCGCTTCGCCATCCACCGCACCGGCGTGCGCCGGGTGTGGCGGGAAGCGCTGGCGGCGCGCTTTCCGGTGACGGAGCAGCTGGTGGACGCGGAGTTCTTCGCCGCTGCCGCCGATCTGTTCCTGGAGGCCTTCCCGCCGCTGAGCCCGGTGGTCGGCGAACAGGGGGCGGAATTTCCCGCCTTCCTCGCCAGCTTTCCGCCGCTTGCCGACCTGCCGCTGGTGGCCGATGTCGCCCGGCTGGAACAGGCGATCGCGGAAGCCAGCACGGCCGCCGAGGCCGCGCCGCTGCCGCTTTCGGTGCTGGCGGGCGAAGACCCGGCGCGCCTCGCCGACGCCCGGCTCGGACTGCACCCTTCGGTGCGTCTGGTGGAAACGGCGACGCCCGCCCGCTCGGTCTGGCACGCCCATCAGGGGGAGACCCCGCCCGCGGCGCCCGCCGACTGGCAGGGCGAGCACACGCTGATCCTGCGGCCGGACACGGACATCCGCATCGCGGCCCTCGGCCGCGGCGAGGCCGCCTTCGTGGCCGCTCTCCGCACCGGAGCCGCCATCGCGACGGCTGCCGCGGCGGGACAGTCCGATCCGGCCTTCGCGATCGGTGCGGCGCTGCCGGCGCTCTTCACGCGCGGTGCCGTCGTCCAGCTGGTTCCGGGAATCCTTCCTTCAGATCAGGGGCTTTCGAGATGACTTTCATCCAGTCTCTCGGCACATGCGGCCGCTTCCCCCCGGCGCGCCTGATCGCGGCGGCGGATGGTCTGATTGCCCGCTTCCCGCCCTCGCTGGCCGCGCTCGCGCTGCGGCTGGCGGTGGCCGGGCCGTTCTGGCGCTCGGGGCTGACCAAATGGGACGGCTTCGGCCAGATCTCGGACGGGGCCGTCTATCTGTTCACGGAGGAGTTCCGGCTGCATATCCTGGGGCAGGAAATCCCGTTTCCCTATCCTGAGATAACGGCCTTTCTTTCCGGATCAGGTGAAGTGATCCTGCCGCTGCTTCTCGGCCTCGGCACACGCTTCGCGGCCCTGGGACTTCTGGGAATGTCGCTG
>JBBSSF010000389.1:0-4029 GCA_038242345.1 Hyphomicrobiales bacterium | reverse complement strand
GGACATATGGCTCGGGACTGGCCACGCTTTCCGTCAACGGGCTCTCCTCCAGCGTGTCAGTGACCTATGCCACGGGCGCGGAATATCTGAGCCTCGGCGAGGATACGGCCTACCACGGGTACCTGACCGGCAATATCGCCGAGGCGTTCATGGTCAACCGGAAACTGACCGTCGCCGAGATCGCGTCCATCCGCGCCGAACACATCACCTCATGGGGGGCGGCATGACCCGATATCTGATCCTGGCCGACGCGGCTGCGGCCGATGAACGTTCACGTGCCGCCTGGACGCCCGGGCCGGGCGATACCATCACCGTCCGGCTGTGGGAGGTGCTGAGCGAGCCGGAGGGCACCCGGGCCGCCCTTGTGGTGCCCGAGGAGACAGTCGGGATCCTCTCTGAAGCGGAGCAGGCCGGGCTGCAAAGCGGACTTCCCTGGGGCGGGGGGGATAGCGTCTGACGCGAGACCGGTGTTCAGACAAAATTCAGGCTGGCACCGCCATTGTCGGCGCATGGGACTTCTTCGCCTGACGCTCCTGTGTTCGGTGCTGTTGTTGCCGCCCCTGTCAGCTCTCGGCGGGACGAATGACAGTTCGTGCCTGTCGCCCCGGGAAATGCGGGCCCGGATCCAGGCGGACAACCTTGTCCGCCCCGGCAGCGTGCGCTCGGCCCTGGACGGAGATGTCGTCGGCTTGGAGCTGTGCGAGCGGAACCAGACGATCGTCTATGTGGTGACGGTCCTCGCCCCGGATGGTGCGGTGCAGCGAGTGTTGTTCGATGCCCGCTCCGGCCGGAGGCTCCGGCCATGAGCCGATGGAATTCCCAGGCCTGCGGGCACCTTTTTTTCCGTTCGCATGTAGAGTCGGCACCGGCGGCCGTTCACGGGAGCGGTGTCCGGGCGGGGAAAACAGAATGCGCGTCCTGATCGTCGAGGATGATGTCAACCTCAACCGGCAGCTGGCCGACGCCCTGCGGGATGCCGGCTATGCGGTCGACGCCGCCGTCGATGGCGAGGAGGGGCATCATCTGGGCGATACCGAGCCCTATGATGCGGTGATCCTGGATCTCGGCCTGCCGATGATGGACGGGCTGAGCATTCTGGAGAACTGGCGCCGCTCCGGCCGCACCATGCCCGTGCTGATCCTGACGGCCCGGGACCGCTGGAGCGACAAGGTGGCCGGCATCGATGCCGGCGCCGATGACTATGTCGCCAAGCCCTTCCATATCGAGGAGGTGCTGGCACGGCTGCGGGCGCTGGTGCGCCGGGCGGCGGGACATGCCACCAACGACATCGAATGTGGCCCGCTGCGCCTCGACACCCGCGCCGGCCGGGTAACCCTCGACGGACGGCCGGTGAAGCTCACCTCCCATGAATATCGGCTGCTGAGCTATCTCATGCTGCACAAGGGCCGGGTGGTCTCGCGCACGGAGATCATCGAGCACCTGTACGATCAGGATTTCGACCGGGACTCCAACACCATCGAGGTGTTCGTCGGGCGGCTTCGCAAGAAGCTGGGCACCGATCTCATCCGCACCATCCGCGGCCTCGGCTATGCGGTCGAGCCGCCCGCCCATGCGGATTGAATCCCTTTCGCTCCGTCTGTTCCTGTCCGCCGCGCTGTGGAGCGCGGTGTCGCTCGCCGCAGCCGGCGTGATTCTGGTGGCGCTCTATGCCCAGTCGGTGGAGCGCGCCTTCGATGCGCGCCTGTCGGTCTATCTGAAGACCCTGGTCGGGGCGCTCGCCGAGGGCGTGGGGGCCTCGGAGGGCGGGGATTCCCTGCCGGATCCGGGAAATCTGGGCGAACCGCGATTCGTGCTGCCCTTTTCCGGCTGGTACTGGATGGTCCAGCGCGAGCGGGATCATGTGGTCGTGCTTGGTTCGGCGTCGCTTGCCGGCGATTCCCTGTCGGCCCCGATCCAGCCGAATCCCGCCCTCGGGCGCTCGGCACGCGGCCTGCTGCTCGGCCCCCGGGACGAGCGCCTGCGCTATCTCAGCCGCCTCATCACCTTTCCCGACGGAGCCTCCTATCTCGTGACCGTGGCCGGGACCTCCGCCGAGACGGAGACCGACATCCGCGTGTTCGGAACCCGGGTGGCGCTGACGCTCACGGTGTTCGGCCTCGGCCTGGTGCTGGCGACCTTCGTCCAGGTGCGCATCGGCCTGAAACCGCTGGATCGCATGCGGGCCGCTCTCCAGGCCGTGCGGGCCGGGACCGCCAGCCGGCTGGAAGGCACCTATCCAACCGAAATCGCGCCGCTGGCCCAGGAGCTGAACGCGCTCATCGAATCCAATCAGGCCATCATCGACCGGGCGCGGACCCATGTGGGCAATCTCGCTCACGGGTTGAAGACGCCGCTGAGCGTGATCGTCAACGAGGCCCGGGCGTCGCCGGGGCCGCTGGCCTCCCTCGTCATCGAGCAGGCCCGGCGGATGGAGACCCAGATTTCCCATCATCTGGACCGGGCGCGGATCATCGGGCGCGAGCGGGCGATCGGCGCCCGCACCGAGGCCGGCCCGGCGATTGCCGGCATCGCCCGGGTGCTGCGCCGCCTGCACGGCGCGGACGGGCTGATGATCGACCTCGACATCGAGGAATATCTCTGGTTCCGCGGAGAGCGCCAGGACCTGGAAGAAATGGTCGGCAACCTGATGGAAAATGGCTGCAAATGGGCCCGCTCCCGGGTGCAGGTGACGGCCCGTCTGGTTCCCGGCGCCGAGCCGCAGGTGATGCAGATCGACATCGACGACGATGGCTACGGACTCTCCGAATCGCAGCGCAAGCAGGCGGTGCTGCGCGGCGAGCGCCTCGACGAGAACACGCCGGGATCCGGTCTGGGTCTCTCCATCGTGACCGATGTCGCGGGTCTTTACCGGGGTCGTCTGGACCTGCTCGTCTCCCCGCTGGGGGGGCTGCGGGCGCGGCTGACCCTGCCGGCGGCCTGACGCACCGGAAGGCGGGTCCCGGTTGTACCCGGGCGGCGGGGCCGGGACCGTGCGGTTGTCGCTTTCGCGTCACAGTGTGGACGTCATTTCCGACTTGATAGCGCGGAGCGCCGGCAGCGGCCTCGGATTGGTCGTAGAAGTCGGAACGGGCCACCGGTGGACGCGCCGGCGGAGCGAGGGGTCGGGGCGATGCGGGCGGAATGGGTGACAGTCGTCGCCGGTGCGGTGGCGCTGGCCGGGTGTAGCTTGGTCGGCGGGACCACAAGCAGCAGCGGACCGGGGACGTGGACGGGCGGCATCGGCGGCGGCATGCTGTTCGGTGGCAGCGCGCCTGCGCCCGAACCGGCGGTGAGCCCGGCCTATCTGTTCGGGGCTGCCTCTCTCGGTCCCGTTGCCCAGGGCATGGACGAGGATGACCGGCGCGCCGCCGCCGCCGCCCAGCGCCGCGCCCTCGACAGCGCCCAGTCCGGAGGAACGGTGACCTGGCGCAATGCGGACACCGGCTACTTCGGGCATGTGGTGCCAGGTCCCCTCTATGGGGTAAATGACCAGCAGTGCCGCGATTACACCCATATCATCTCGAATGGGCAGGACTCGGAGGCGATCAAGGCGACGGCGTGCCGGCTTGCCGGCGGGCCGTGGGGGCCAATCGACTGACCCCGCCGCAGCCGACAGGCCCGCGATTTCCGGGTCGCCGGATGTCATACCAAAGATCCTTGAAAAGGACTCTTTGGCATTCCGAGGCAGATTTTCCATGTCCTTGGGGCATATGGAAAATCTGCTGATCTTCAGGCGCCAAGGTGCGGTCAGCACTTCGTGCGCCTGGTATCACGACTGCGGGAGCCGATCATCTCCCCCTAGGCGAACGTGCCGAAATGGGCGATGCCCTGTGGCAGTTCGCCCGGCCGGATCGCCATGTCGGCCGATCCGGTGCGAACGGAACGCGGAGACGCCGGGACTGGCCCCGTGCGCTCCAGGAACTGGACGACGGAACGCGTGTTCGGACCTGTGCTTCTCTGGGCCATCTTCGCCCTTCTGACCGCCGCCGCAGTGCTTGCCGTGCTCTGGCCGCTGACCCGCCGGACACG
>JBBSSF010000388.1:0-4031 GCA_038242345.1 Hyphomicrobiales bacterium | reverse complement strand
ACGCGCGAGAGCACGCCGGGCAGGCCCACCTGGTGCGGCAGCGGACCGATCGCGCGTTCGAGGAGGCCGGAGTGGGGCTGACGTCCGGCGAGGCCCGCACGCTGGCCTTCACGGCAAAGTTCGAGGGGCTGCGTCAGGCGGCCCTGGCCGAGCGCATGAGCGTCGAGCCGATGACCCTGGTCGGCTTCCTCGACCGGCTGGAGGCGCGCGGTCTGGTGGAGCGGGTGTCCGACCCGTGCGACCGGCGCGCCAAGACGGTGCACCTGACACCGGCGGCCGCCGATCTCGTCCAGCGCTTCCGCGACATCGCCCGCAGCACCCGCGAGATGGCGACCCGGGATCTCTCCGATGCCGAGGTGGAGCAGCTGCGCGCCGTGCTCCTGCGGCTGCGGACCAATCTGACCGGTGGCGACGGCTAGAGCATTTTCCGTTCACCCGGGGTCACGGAAAATGCTCTGGGGTTTTGATACCAGGCGCACGAAGTGCTGACCGCACCGTGCGCCTGAAGGATAGCGGATTTCTCATATGCACCAATGGCATGAGAAATCCGCACCGGAATACCAAAGGATCCTTTTCAAGGGCCTTTGGTATGATTTTATGCATTTCCTTCCCGCGAACCGGCATCCGCTTCGCATTGACAATGCTCGAAAGCCTCGGGCGACGCGGACACCGGCTTGCGCGAGGAACCGGCCGCAGGCTCTTGAGACGGGCCCTCAGCCCGGCCGGGGCAGCAGCGGGCCGGGGCTGAACTCCGTCAGGGCGTCCGGGCCGGGGGCGCCGAGAAGCCCGCTTGGGCCGGGGGAGGGCGGCGTGTCGCCCGCCCGGTCATCGCCGCGATCGATCACCACCCGGTCCCGGCCATCGGCCTTGGCCTGATAGAGGGCCCGGTCGGCGCGGGCGATCAGCCGGTCGATGGAGACCCCGGGCCCGGCGGCAACCGCAATCCCGACGCTGACCGTTGCCTCGCTCGCCCGGTCCTCGGACAGCGCGATGGCCTCCCGGAACAGCCGCCGGATGCGCTCGGCATTGCGCCGGGCGCCGCCCACATCGGCCCCGGGCAGGAAGGCCGCGAACTCCTCGCCGCCGATGCGGCCAAGGGCATCGCTGCGGCGCAGGTTGGCGGAGGCGACCCGGGCGAACTGCTTCAGCACCCGGTCGCCGGCGCCATGGCCGAAAGTGTCATTGATTCGCTTGAAGTGATCGAGATCGAACAGCAGCATCGCGCCGCAGGAGGCGGTATGCTGGAGCGAGGCGGCAAGATCTTCGGCATGATCGAGAAAGCCGCGCCGGTTGGCGATGCTGGTCAGAAGGTCGAGGCTGGCGATGTGGCGCTGCCGCACCTCGGATTTCTCCTTGACGAGGGCGATGAGGCAGAGGCCGATGGCGATGGTGAACAGCACCGGCTCGATCGCGAACAGCGTCATCCACAGCGGCGCGTGCGAGAAATCCATCGAATAGTCGAGCAGGAAGGCCGAGGGGACACGCACCAGCAGGAGCACGCCATGAGTATAGAGAATGCCCGAGGCGAGCCGGCTGAGGAACAGGCCGCGGTTGACGGGGCGGGCGAGCTCCCGGGCGGCCATCAGGGTGATGCTGCCGACGAGGGCGCTGAAGATGGCGACCCGGAGCGGCAGATGGGCGTTGAAGGCCGGGATCTGGCAGGCGGCCAGCCAGACGAGCGGGCCGGTGAGGGCCGCCGGCCACAGGCTGGTGCGCCCGCTGAAGGACCGGGTGCCTGCCCAGATCAGGGAAAAGCCGAGCATGATGAGGGCGTTCATCCACTGGATGACCGCCTGTTCCGGCAGCATCGGGCGCAGCGCCATGCCGAGCACGCCAACGCCCCCCAGAAGGAAACCCATGCCCCACCACAGGAGCGCCGGAATGCGCGGCCGCTGGCTCCAGACGGCAAGCTGCATCCCGCCCAGGAGGACGGAAACCAGGGTCGTGAGGAACAGCACGGTGGGCAGATGCAGGGTCATGCAGGTCGGTCCGTACCCGCCCGCGCCGTTTCCTCCGGGGGAAGGAAAGGCACGGCCGGCAGCGCATGAGGGGGGGAGCGCCTGGCGGACAGATTAATCGCTGGCCGGGAGGGTTGCGACCGTCTCGGACCAAACCGGCCCGCGACCGATCGCACCGGGGGAGGAGGCTTCCTGCAGTCGTGTCGCAGCCCTCTGGCGCCTTGCGGAATCCGGCTTCATTTCCGCCATGGCCTCGGGCTAAATGCGCCCGCGGCGGGCTTCTGCGGAGCAGGCCCCGCCTGCGCGCAAAGCCCGAGGACAGCGATCGTGTCGACCAGCCTCCCTTCATCCTCCCCCGCCTCACCTGCCGAGATGACGGATTTCCGGCCCAGCCGGCGCGATCTTCTGGCCGGCGCGCTCGCTCTGGGCTTTGCCGCGGCCGGCGGCACGGCCGCCGAGGCGGCGGCCAAGGGGCTGCGTTTCGGCCCCGCCCAGCCCTTTACCTATGCGCGCCTGCGTGACCGGGTGAAGGTGATGGCCGCCATGGCCTACAAGGCTCCGCCGCGGCCGGCCCCGGACATCGTCTCGAAGATCGACTACGAGGCCCACGGCAAGATTCGCTTCAAGCCGGACTTCGCGCTCTTTGCCGATGGCCCGGGCGAATTCCCGGCGACCTTCTTCCACCTCGGCCAGTTCTTCGGCAAGACCATCCGGATGTTCGAGGTGACCGGCAGCGATGCCCGGGAAATCCTCTACTCCGCCGACTATTTCGACATGCCGGCCGATTCGCCGGCGCGCGGCCTGCCGGAAAATGCCGGCTTTGCCGGCTTCCGGTTCCAGGAGAGCCGGTCGCGCAAGGACTGGCCGACCAATGACTGGATCGCCTTCCTCGGCGCCTCCTATTTCCGGGCGATCGGCGAGCTGTTCCAGTATGGCCTTTCGGCCCGCGGCATCGCCATCGACGTGGCCGCTCCGGCGCCGGAGGAGTTCCCGGACTTCACCGAATTCTATCTGGAGCCGGGCCCCGAGGGCAGCGAGACGGCGCTGGTCTATGCGCTGCTGGACGGACCGAGCGTGGTCGGCGCCTACAAGTTCACGCTCCACCGCGACAAGACGGTGACCACCGACATCGAGGCGCTCATCATCCTGCGCAAGCCGGTCTACCGGCTTGGCCTGGCGCCGCTCACCTCGATGTTCTGGTTCTCGGAATATGGCAAGGGGCTCAATGCCGACTGGCGCCCCGAGGTGCATGACTCCGACGGTCTGGCGCTGTGGACCGGAGCCGGCGAGCGGATCTGGCGCCCCCTCGACAATCCGCCCCGGGTGATGACCTCGTCCTTCCTCGACAGGAACCCGCGCGGCTTCGGCCTTGTCCAGCGCGACCGTTCCTTCGACAACTACCGCGATGGCGTGCGCTACGAGCGCCGGCCGACGGTGTGGGTGGAGCCGCGCGGCGCCTGGGGAGCGGGCTCGGTCCAGCTGGTCGAGATCCCGACCGACGACGAGATCCACGACAACATCGTCGCCTTCTGGGTGCCGGCCGAACCGGCGAAGGAGGGCAGCAGCTACGATATCTCCTACCGGATCCACTGGCGCGCCGACGAACCCTATCCGCCGAGCGGCATCGCCGAGACCATCGCCACCCGGCTGGGCAACGGCGGCGAGCCGGGCAAGCCGCGGCCGAAGGGCGTGCGCAAGTTCATGGTGGAGTTTCAGGGCGACGTGTTCTCGTCCCTCAAGGACGGGCAGAAGGTGGAAGCCGTCGTCAGCGCCTCCCGCGGCACGCTCTCCTATATCTTCACCGAGCCGGTTCCGGGCATGAAGGACCAGTGGCGGGCCCAGTTCGACCTGACCACCACCGGCACCGAGCCCGTCGACCTGCGTCTCTATCTGCGCGCCAATGACGGCAGGCCGCTGACCGAGACCTGGATCTTCCAGTATTTCCCGCCGGCCTGAGGCGAGGGCAACCACCCGGACGGGAGGTGCCGGCCGGCGCAACCGGTCCAGCCCGCCAGGGGAACCGCAGCCTGTGGGCGCGATCGGCCGGCCTCGTCCAAGGGATGAGGTTGACTT
>JBBSSF010000387.1:0-4035 GCA_038242345.1 Hyphomicrobiales bacterium | reverse complement strand
TCAGGCTAGATACGTACCCGTATGGATGGGAACTGGTGCCGGCGCCCGGCTTTGCGGGGTGTGCCGGAAAAAGCAGCCCTCCGCCGGATTCGGTATCCAGCGGGTGGACAAGAGCCCCGTTGGCCGGCCATCCTGATGACGGACAAGGACGACGGACAAACCGGTCACCGCACAAGGCCGGGTCGTCGAGAATTCATGCATCCCGCGTCAAGAGGATGCCACACCCGGCCGGCAACGACCCGGACCGGAAGCGACCGCTGAAAGAACGGCGGCACCAGGCGAGGAAACGAAAAGACGGATCTGCTCGCACGTGTCGAGGCGTGGCGAGGGCCGTCCCGGGAGGGAAGATGACGGATATCATTCTGGAAACCCAGGCGCTTGCCAAGGAGTTCGGTGGCTTCATCGCGGTCAACGGCGTTGACCTCCAGGTGCGCCGCCACTCGATCCATGCCCTGATCGGCCCGAACGGCGCCGGCAAGACGACGATGTTCAATCTCGTCACGAAGTTCCTGCTGCCGACCCGCGGCAAGATCTTCTTCAACGGGCGCGAGATCACCTACACCAAGCCGGCGACGATCGCGCGTCAGGGCATGGTGCGCTCGTTCCAGATTTCCGCCGTGTTCCCGAACCTCACCCTGATCGAGAATGTGCGCATCGCGCTGCAGAACCGGCATGGCTCCGATGCCTACCGGTTCTGGCGCTCCGAGCGCTCGCTGGACGAGCTGAACGACCGGGCGGAAGAGCTGATCGACGCCGTGGGTCTGACCGAATTCATCTCCAAGACCGCGGGCGAGCTGTCCTATGGCCGCAAGCGCGCCCTGGAGATCGCCACCACCCTGGCGCTGGAACCCGAGCTGATGCTGCTCGACGAGCCCATGGCCGGCATGGGCCACGAGGACATCGACCGCACCGCCGACCTCATCCACAAGGTCTCGCCGAACCGCACCATCCTGATGGTGGAGCACAATCTGTCGGTCGTCGCCCGCCTTGCCGATACCATCACGGTGCTGCAGCGCGGCGAGGTGCTGGCGGAAGGTCCCTACTCCGAAGTCTCCGCGAACCCCGACGTGCGCCGCGCCTATATGGGCTCGGCGACCGCCCACTGATCCCCCGGACGAGACGGAGAAGTCCCCCAAATGGCCACCGAGCTCCACACCGCCTCCGCCCCTGCCCGTCCGCCGGTCGCCCCGGCCGCCGACGCGCCGATCGCCGTGCGCGGCCTGAATGCCTGGTATGGCGAGAGCCATGTGCTGCATGGCGTCGACATTGATCTGGCCGAAGGCGAGTGCGTGACGCTGCTCGGCCGCAACGGCGCCGGCAAGACCACCACCCTGAAGTCGATCATGGGCGTGATCGGCAGTCGCAAGGGCTCGGTCAAGGTCCGCGGCAAGGAGACCGTCGGTCTCAGCGCCGACAAGATCGCCCGGCTGGGCGTTGCCTGGTGCCCGGAAGAGCGCGCGATCTTCTCTTCGCTTTCGGTGGAAGAGAACCTGATGCTGCCGCCGGTGCTGGCGCCGGGCGGCATGACCATCGAGGAACTGTTCCACCTGTTCCCGAACCGTCGCGCCCGCGGCTCCAGCCAGGGCACCAAGCTGTCGGGCGGCGAGCAGCAGATGCTGGCCATGGCGCGCATCCTCAGGACCGGCGCCCGCATCCTGCTCCTCGACGAGATCACCGAAGGTCTCGCCCCGGTCATCGTCGAGCAGCTCGCCCACATGATCGTCGAGATCAAGAAGCGCGGCTATACCATCCTGCTGGTGGAGCAGAATTTCCGCTTCACCCTGGGCTTCGCCGACCGTCATTATGTGATGGACCATGGCGTGATCGTCGACGAGCTGAGCGCCGACGAGGCGATCAACGGCTCGGAGCGGCTGGCCCAGCACCTGGGCGTGTGATACCAAAGGGCCTTGAAAAGGACTCTTTGGTATTCCGATGCAGATTTCCCATGCCACCGGGGCATATGGGAAATCTGCTGATCTTCAGGCGCACGGTGCGGTCAGCACTTCGTGCGCCTGGTATGATACCAAAGGTCCTTGAAAAGGATCCTTTGCTATTCCGGTGCGGATTTCTCATGCTTCTGGAGCATATGAGAAATCCGCTGTTCTTCAGGCGCGCGGGTGCGGTCAGCACTGGCGTGCCTGGTAGGACGCCCCCCGATTGGCGGCCCGGTCTCCGCGCGGGCCGTCACACGTCCCCTGCCTGATGGCGGGCAAGACCAAGAAGAAAGTCCGGCACCGACCGGATCACGCACAAAAAATACAAACGCTCATAAAGACACGCTTCTGGGAGGAAGTTCCATGCGCATGCTGCGTCGTCACGCCACCGGTCTGGCTGCCGCAACCCTGCTGGCCACCACTGCCTTCACGGCCCCGGCCCTGGCCGAATTCTCCAACAACACCATCAAGATCGGTGTCCTCACCGACATGTCCGGCACCTATTCCGACATCGCCGGCATGGGCGGCGTGGAAGCGGTGAAGATGGCCATCGACGAGTTCGGCGGCGAGATCAACGGCGCCAAGATCGAGCTGGTCTATGCCGATCACCAGAACAAGCCGGACATCGGCTCGGCGATCGCCCGCCGCTGGTTCGATTCCGAAGGCGTCGACATGATCGTCGACGTGGTGACGTCGTCGGTCGGTCTGGCGGTGCAGGAAATCGGCCGCGAGAAGAACAAGATCGTCATCAACACCGGTGCCGCCACGACCGCGCTCACCAACAAGAGCTGCTCGCCCACCGGCTTCCACTGGGTCTATGACACCTATGCCCTGTCGGTCGGCACCGGCGACGCGATCGTGAAGCAGGGCGGCGACACCTGGTTCTTCCTGACCGCCGACTATGCCTTCGGCCACGCCATGGAAGCCGACGTCACCAAGATCCTGACGGAAGCCGGCGGCAAGGTGGTCGGCTCGGTGCGTCATCCGTTCCCGAATGCCGACTTCTCCTCCTTCCTGCTCCAGGCCCAGGGCTCCGGCGCCAAGATCATCGCGCTGGCCAATGCCGGCCAGGACACCATCAACGCCATCAAGCAGGCGAAGGAATTCGGCATCACCGACAGCGGCGACCAGCAGATGGCGGCGCTGCTGCTGTTCATCTCCGACGTCCACTCGCTGGGTCTCGAGGCCGCGCAGAACCTCTATCTGACCACCGGCTTCTACTGGGACCGCACCGATGACAGCCGGACCTGGTCGCGCAACTGGAGCAAGCGCTTCGGCGGCGGCAAGATGCCGACCATGGTGCAGGCCGGCGACTACTCCGGCGCCCGCCATTATCTCCAGGCGGTGAAGGACAGCGGCACCGACGACACCAACACCGTCGTCGCCAAGTTCCGCGCGACCCCGGTCAACGACATGTTCTCCCAGGGCGGCACCATCCGCGAAGACGGCGTGATGCTGCACGACATGTTCCTGGCGGAAGTGAAGACCCCGGCGGAATCGAAGGAGCCGTGGGACTACTACAACATCCGCGCGACCATCTCCAAGGACAAGGCCTGGCAGCCGCTGGCCACCAGCCAGTGCCCGCTGGTCAAGAAGTGAGCCTGATACCAGGGGTACTTGAAAAGGACCCCTGGTATTCCGGTGCGGATTTCTCATGCCGCTGGAGCATATGGGAAATTCGCGGTTCTTCAGGCGCGCGGGGTGCGGTCAGCACCTCGCGCGCCCGGGATGACCTGATCCGCCCCCCGGTTGCGGCCCGTCCGCACCGGGGATTCCCCTCCCCGCCAAGGGAACCGTCGACCCCTTTGCAATTCTGCACATGGTCTCGCATGCGTCCACAGCCTTTCCGGCACGGAAAGAATTGCGACGCCTGCGAAAATATCCCATCGATGACCCGACGGCCGCAGAATGCCGTCAGTCTTTGAGATGAAGACCATAAAACAGGACTACTGGGAGGATCTTTCATGGGCATTGTTCGCCACCGCTCGATTGGACTGGTTGCCGCAACCCTCCTCGCAACAACGGCAGTTGCAGGGTCGGCGTCGGCGCAGGTCAGCGGCGACACGATCAAGGTCGGCGTTCTCACCGACATGTCCGGCCC
>JBBSSF010000386.1:0-4057 GCA_038242345.1 Hyphomicrobiales bacterium | reverse complement strand
CCAGCGAATAGCGCACGCCGGCCTGGGCCGCGAGGTGGACGATGGCATCGGGCCGTGCCAGCTCGCCGGCCTTCAGGAGGGCGTCCTGATCCTCCAGCATGGCGATGACCGGGCGGAAGCCTGCAAACTCCGACAGGATGGCATGGCGCCGGTGCTTCAGCGCGACGTCATAATAACTGGTCATGCCGTCATAGCCGAGCACCTCATGGCCGGCTTCCAGCAGGCGCCGGGCGAGATGGAAGCCGATGAAGCCCGCGCTGCCGGTGACTAGAAATCGCATGTCTCTTCTCTCCGGGCCCGGCCGACGGGTCTCGCTGTCGCTGACTGTCACGGGGATGTCATAAGACCGTCGCCGCGGCGGAGCACGCATTTTTCATCCGCCCGGCCGCAGGCAGGCGAATGCGCCGTCCCCGTCCGGCGTACCGGACGGGGCGGTATCGGGGTCAGGCGGCGACGGTGGTGCGCGCGGTCAGCCGCTCGACGGCATTGCGGATGATCCGCATCCCGGCCTCGTCCCCGAGCGTCATGATGGATTCCGGGTGGAACTGCACCGCAGCGATGGGCTCCGAGACATGCTCGATGGCCATGGCCGCGCCATCCTCGCTCTTCGCCGTCACCTGGAGCACCGGCGGCAGGGCCGAGAGATCGGCCGCCAGCGAGTGATAGCGCCCGACGGTGAAGCTCGGTGCCATGCCGGCAAACAGCCGGCCGGGCTCCGTCACCGTCACCACCGAGGGCTTGCCGTGCATGGGCACGGAAAGCTGGTAGAGCCGGCCGCCGAAATATTCCGTCAGCGCCTGCAGGCCGAGGCACACGCCGAAGATCGGCAGGCCGCGGGCGCGGGCCTCAGCGATGGTGTCGGAGGTGTTGAAATCCGACGGGCAGCCCGGGCCGGGGGAGAGCACGACGAGATCCGGCTTCACCCGTTCGAACACGCCGTCATCCACCGGGGCGCGCACCGTCGTCACCTCGGCGCCGGTCTGGCGGAAATAGTTGGCCAGCGTATGGACGAAGGAGTCCTCATGATCGACCAGCAGCAGGCGCCGGCCGCGGCCGGGCTGGCTGGCGGCAACCACGTCGGCTGCCGCGGCCCTGGGCTGTCCGGCCTGGCGGATGGCGGCGAGCATGGCGGAGGCCTTCAGCTCGGTTTCCTTCTCCTCGGCGTCCGGATCGGAATCCGCCAGCACCGTGGCGCCGGCCCGCACCTCGGCGATGCCGTTCTTGATCCGCACGGTGCGCAGCGTCAGGCCGGTGTTGAGGTCGCCATTGAAGTGCACCATGCCGACCGCGCCGCCATACCAGGCCCGCGGCGAGCGCTCGTGCTCTTCGATGAAGCGCATGGCCCAGGTCTTCGGCGCGCCGGTGACGGTGACGGCCCAGGCGTGGGTGAGGAAGGCGTCCAGCGCATCGAAGCCGTCGCGCAGCATCCCCTCGATGTGATCGACGGTGTGGATGAGGCGCGAATACATCTCGATCTGGCGCCGGCCGAGCACCCGCACCGAGCCCGGCACGCAGATGCGGCTCTTGTCGTTGCGGTCGACGTCGGAACACATGGTGAGTTCCGACTCGTCCTTGCGCGAGTTCAGGAGGATGCGGATCTGCTCGGCATCCTCGATGGCATCGCGGCCGCGCTTGATGGTGCCGGAGATCGGGCAGGTTTCCACCCGCTTGCCGGAGACGCGGACAAACATTTCCGGCGAGGCGCCCACCAGCCACTCGTCCTGGCCGAGATTCATGAAGAAGCCATAGGGCGCCGGGTTGATGGCCGCCAGCGTGCGGGCGACATCCGACGGATTGGCCGGGCAGGGCTCGGTGAAGGTCTGGCCGGGGACGACCTCGAACAGGTCGCCGCGGGCGAACTTCTCGAAGGCGAGGCGCACGGTGTCGGCATATTCGCCGGGCGCGTGGTCGCCGCGGCTGTTGGGCGGCCGCCCCGGGCGGAAGCTGGTCTTCTCGGCCGTGCGCGGCAGGCCCTCGGTGCTCTCGCCGTCCACCGTGAACTCGTAGGCGTACACGGTCGCGCGGTGGCCATAATGATCGACGGCCAGCACCTCGTCGGGCCGGAACAGTACGAGATCGCGCTGGTCGGCCGGCCGCGCCATGCGCTGCTTGATCGGCTCCAGCTGGAAGGCAAGATCATAGCCGAAGGCACCGGCGAGGCCGAGCTTGTCGTCCTCCTCGGAGAAGAACAGGCCGGTGACGGCCCGCACCACGGTGAACACCGAGGGCAGGCGCGTGCGCTCCTCCTCGGTGAAGGGGCGGCCGGGTTCGGCCACCCGCAGGGTGAGGCGCCGCTCTTCCGACTTCAGGTTGGTGACGCCCTCGGTGGTGGCCAGCACCCGGGCAATGGCCGGCAGCAGCACCTTTCCGCGATCGTTCAGCGCCGTGAAGGTGACCACCCGGGCGCGTGCCTCGATCACGAGGGGCGGGGCCACGAGGCCAAAGTCCCAGCGGGTGTAGCGGCCCGGATATTCGTAGGCCGAGGAGAACACCGCGCCGCGCTCATGATCGAGCCGGGCGATCCAGCCTTCCGTCGCGCCCGGATAGTCGATGTCGCGGGCAATGCGGCGCACGCTGATGCCGCCGGCGGTCTGGAAGGTGGTCTCGGTGTGTCCGCCCATGGGATCCGTCCTTTGTCGGGCTGTGCTGGACCGGAGAGCCCCGGAGGGGTCCGGTCCGCTTGAGAGGAGCCGCCGGGGAGGGAAGGGACATATCAAAAAGGCCGCCCGGTCCCCCGGCGGCCTGATCGCATGTCCTGAAATTTCGTGTCGCTCGACCCGAATCCGACAGCGTGCCGCCTGCTAGAGGCAGCGCCACCACTGGCGGAGGAGGGAGGTGCGGCGAGTCATCATGAGGGAAACGGATAGCGGGAACAGGGGGGCGGTGCAAGGGGGAGCCTTGATCCCGATCCGAAAGATCCCCCGCCGGTGACCCGGCGGGGGAAGGATAGCCATTTTCAGCTCTCGATCACGGGGACATTGGCCGAGCGCTTCATGATGTTGATGCCGTTTTGGGCATCAGACTTGTTGACGTAGCCTTCACTCGAAACCGCGATTGTATTTCCATTCGAGGAAAAATAGCGCCAGCGCCACTGGCCTGCGCTATCCTTATAGAGATTATAATAGTCCATTTTGAAGGATACCCAAGGTCGCGTGTTGTCATGTCGCCCGGATGAGCCCGGTAAGCACTCCCATCATGCTTTCAGGCCTCGGCCGGGCGGTTCTCTGCCGCTTCTGTCGCACCAAGGAAGCAACAGCTCTCAAATGGGCGATAGAGGGGAAAATTCAACTAAAGATATTATTTATTTTTTTATACTACTATAAGATGCATAGATTGTGCCCCGGCGTCCCGGTCGCTGTCCCTTGAGGGCTTCTGAAAGGTTCTCGGTGGATGCTGGGCCGGTGTCGATCTCGCAAACGGATCCCCGCCATGCCAACGCCTCTCCCCCCCGACCTCGCCTCCCTCCCGATCCGCCCCGCCCTTGCCGAGCGCTTGTCGGCGTGGCTTGCGTGGCTTTCGACGGAGCGACGGATGGCGGAGAAGACCGGGGAGGCCTACAGCCGCGACATCCGCCAGTTCCTCGGCTTTCTCGCCGTCCATCTCGGTGGCCCGGTCGATCTCGATGATCTCCGCAGCCTGAAGCCGTCGGATATCCGCGCCTTTCTGGCCGATCGCAAGGCGGAGGGGGCCGGTGCCCGCACCCTCGGGCGGGGGCTCGCCGGGGTGCGCTCCCTCATCGGCTTTCTGGAGAAGAAGGGAGAGCTGGATGGGGCGGCGTTCCGCGCCGTGCGGCCGCCGAAGGCGCCGGTGCGCCTGCCGCGGCCGGTGGCGGCGCCGGCTGCCCGGGCGCTGGTGGAGGCGGCGGGAACGGTCGCCGACGAGCCGTGGATTGCCGCCCGGGATGTCGCCCTCGTTGCGCTCCTCTATGGCTGCGGCCTGCGGATTTCCGAGGCGCTGGCGCTGACGCCGGCCGATCTCGCCCAGGAGCCGCTGGAAAGCCTGATGATTACCGGCAAGGGCGGGCGGGCCCGGATGGTGCCGGTGCTGCCGGTGGTGG
>JBBSSF010000385.1:0-4075 GCA_038242345.1 Hyphomicrobiales bacterium | reverse complement strand
TTCCTTGAGCGGCTGAAGGATTTTCGGGTGCTGGATCCCGCCTGCGGCTCCGGCAACTTCCTCTATCTCGCCCTTCTGGCGCTGAAGGACATCGAGCACCGGGTGAACCTGGAGGCGGAGGCGATGGGGCTGCCGCGCGAGTTCCCCCGTGTCGGGCCGGAAGCCGTGCTCGGGATCGAACTCAACCCCTATGCGGCCGAACTGGCGCGGGTGTCGGTGTGGATCGGCGAGATACAGTGGATGCGTCGCAACGGCTTCGAGGCCAGCCGGAACCCGATCCTGCGGCCGCTGAACACCATCGAATGCCGGGATGCGGTGCTGAACCCGGATGGCACCCGGGCCGACTGGCCGGATGCGGATGTGGTGATCGGCAATCCGCCCTTCCTGGGCGACAAGAAGATGGTGGGCGAACTGGGCGAGGATTACACCCGCACCCTGCGCAAGGCGTGGCCGGAGGTGCCGGGCGGGGCGGATCTTGTGACCTACTGGTTCGCCAAGGCATGGGAGATGATCCGGACCGGCCGGGCGCACCGCGCGGGGCTGGTCTCGACGAACTCCATTCGGGGCGGGCGGAACCGTGAGGTGCTGAAACCAATCGTGGAGGAAGGGCAGATCTTCAACGCTTGGAGCGACGAAGATTGGACCGTCGAAGGGGCGGCAGTCCGCGTTTCGTTGGTTTGCTTCTCCAAAACAAAAAATACACACCCAACACTAGACGACTCTGAAGTAAATAATATTCAAGCTGACTTAAACGCCGGAAATTTTAGCATCACGTCCGCTTCTCGTTTGAAGCAAAATTCAAATATTTCCTATGTCGGTATTCAAAAGACAGGCAAATTCAACATATCAGGAGAAAAGGCGCGAACCTTCCTGTCCATGCCAATTAATCCAAATGGATCAAGCAATAGGGATATAATAAAGCCATACTGGAATGGAATAGACGTAACAAGAAGAAGGCAGGATATATGGCTTATTGATTTTCCCATTGATACCGATATAGAGCAGGCATCGTTCTACGCCGAGCCGTTCGAATATCTAAATTCTATCGTCAAGATCGAGCGGGCGCCCAACAAAATTCCATGGTTGCGTGAAAATTGGTGGCTCCTATGGAGGCATCGCCCCGAAATGCGGGATGCGGTAGGTAAATACGATAGATTTATTGTCACGCCTGAAGTTTCGAAATTCAGGGTTTTTGTATGGATGCAAAAGCCAACACTTCCAGACAAAAATCTGATGGTGATCGCCCGCGATGACGACACCACGTTCGGCATCCTGCATTCGCGCTTCCATGAGCTTTGGGCGCTGCGCATGGGGACATCCCTTGAGGATCGCCCGCGTTACACCCCGTCCACCACCTTCGAGACCTTCCCCTTCCCCGAGGGGCTGACCCCGGACATTCCCGCCGCTGCCTATGCCGCCGATCCGCGGGCGCAGAAGATCGCCGCCGCCGCGGCCCGGCTGAACGAGCTGCGGGAAAACTGGCTGAACCCTGCCGATCTCGTCGTGCGCGTGCCCGAGGTGGTGCCCGGCTATCCGGATCGCCTCCTCCCCAAGGACGAGGAAGCCGCGAAGGCCCTGAAGAAACGCACCCTGACGAACCTCTATAACGAGCGTCCTGCCTGGCTGGACAACGCCCACCGGGCGCTCGATGGCGCGGTGGCGGACGCCTATGGCTGGGGCAAAGACTGGGCGGCCGGCAAGCTCGATGAGGACGAGATCCTCGCCCGCCTGTTCCGCCTCAATCAGGAGCGCGCGGCGGCAGAGGCGAAAGCCGGCAAGGACGCATAAGCCCTGCCCGCTCTGGATGGATGGCCCTGTCGGAAACACCGACGCCACCGCTCCGGAGCGGAAAGCCTGAGGGCTGACATTGGGGAAGGTGCCGCCCTGCCTCGTGCCTGGCTTGCGCGGACCTTGGGCCGAACTCCCGAAATGTCGGGCGGCGAAAGACGCGAGCCCTCACGCGGCATCAGCGCAAGGCCCCGTCTACCCTGTCGAGAGGGCCCCCTGTCCGCGCCATTGCGCTCATTCGAGAGCGGCAGGACCACCGTGACCGATGCACCTCGCAATGCCCCGATCTATACGGCCGAGCCGCGGCAGTCCCATCTCGGAAGATGGGCCCTTTTGGGCACCGGAGCAATGCATCACTCTGGGGGACTGTGGGCGGCGACGGTTTGTGCCCCGCTGTTTCCAGCGTGCCTGACCTCGGGACGTCCGAAACGGTTCGCCGCCCACGTTCATCATGGGGGAATGCCGGGCGCGACACAATGTGCCCCCCTGCAATCGCCTGCCGCCCTGTCTGCCACCGCCATCCTTGTCTTCGGGACGCTGATCCGCACTGATGGTCCGCCCCCCAACGGGCGCGGCTACTGCGAACCGGACACCCCGGCACCCCACCGCACCCCGTCCAATATGGACACCCGACAGGAGACCGTCCCGACCATGAGCGCCACCACGTCCCCGCCGTCCAAATTGGACACTGACCGATTGCGCAAGGTTGCGGCCCTCATGACGTCCGGAGCGACGGAAGGAGAGCGCGCGGCCGCACGGTCCCGGGGAGAGGCCATTGCAGCGGCTGCCGGGCTGACTCTCGACGATGCCCTTGCCATCCTCGGGAATCCCCCTGCCGAGCCGGGCGGGTTCTTTGCGGGCTTCAATGACTGGATGGAAAAGCGGGAACCCGGCTACAAGGCGCGGGCTGCACGGGAGCGCGCCGAACGGGAAGCCGCCCGCATGGCCCGGTGTGTGGATCACCTCCGGAGGTTCGGCAGCCGGGAGGCTGTCTTTGCCGAGACGCCGGACGAACGCCGGCTCCGGGAGACGCTGGCGCCGCTTGCGGACCACCGCGCCTTCATGGACAGCGAAGAGACCTATGTGGCCGGCTATTGCGGATGGCAGGGCGGTGGCGAACAGCCCGCGGCCCTCAGGGAAGCCCTTGGGCGGGCGCTCCCGTTCCCGGAGACCATCGGGGCGGTGCGGGCGGAAATCGCCACCTGGGATGCCCTGAATGATGCGCGGATGGATCTGGATCCCCTCGGGGATGAACCGGTGTGGATCCGTGCCCGACGCCATGCCCTGGAACGCCTGATGGACACGATCCCGGCCCCGACCGTCGAGGGCATCCGGGCCCGGCTGGCATGGCTCGCGGAACTCAACGGGCGGGAATACACGCGGCCGGTGGAATGGGATGCGGCTCTCATTGCGGCCTTGCAGGCGGACTTCGAGACCCTCGCGCGCGGCCTTGGCCCTGCCACCCGGCCGGCCCCTGTCCAATCTGGACACGCCACCGCCTCGCAGCGTCGCCGGGACGTGCGGACCATGCTGGCGCGCCACCCGGACATGCCGGATCGGGAGATCGCCCGCCGGTGCGGGGTCTCGCCCCAGACGGTCGGGAACCAGCGGCGCGCGGTGGCGGGGCAGTGATGCCCGGATGAATGAACGCAAATGAACGCATCCGGACGCCGGTACGGGCCTTGCGGGGGAGCATGGCCCGGCGCTGGCGCCTCCCGAGGGGCAGGCTCAAGGCGCCCGCATAGACCCCTCATAGAACCCGCATAGGGCCCTCATAAAAGCTGAAATCCAGAGGGCCAGATCCGCCCCCGGTGCCTGGACGCGGCCGCTGGCCGGATGAACGCAAATGAACGCCTTCGGGCGGTGGTCCTGTCCGCTTCCGCACCTTCGAGGATGGTCAGTCTTCGTCATAGATTCCGGTCAGCATGGCCGGATCCGTGACTTCCTCCGGGGTCCCCGGAACCGCGTCCGCCGGCATCGGGAACCCGGGAGCCGGGCCGACCCACGAGACATCCCAAGGGGCAATCAGCGGGTCCAGATCCGCATCGTTCGCGGATGGAATCACGTCCTTTCCTGCCGCCTCACCGGCATCCGTCCTTCTCTTCCGCATCTTAAAGCCTCTTTCCGCGGGGCGCGTTGACGGCGGGTCCCCGCCTCCCTGAGAAGACCGCTCCGGAAGCCTACCGGACCGCGTGTCGGAGCCAACCCCGGCCGCACGCCCAAAGCCCTGCCCCCGGGGGTGGTTCCCGACTGTTGGGGGCTCGAGGGGACCGGCGGCGGGTCCTCC
>JBBSSF010000384.1:0-4079 GCA_038242345.1 Hyphomicrobiales bacterium | reverse complement strand
GGCCGGCCGTCTGGGCCAGCGGGTGGCGCCCGGTCCGCAGATCCTGACCTTCGATCCCGATCCGACCCGGGATCCCGCTGTCTCCGTCCCGCTGAACGGTCCGGCCCCGTCCGGGCCGGAACACCGGCCGGCGCCTGGGGACCGCTCCGATGCGGACTGAGGCCGGGCCGCGTCCGTTTCCTATCCGATCTGCCGTCCCCTTTTTCCCTGTCCGGCCGTGCCGCCCCCCGCGCCGGGATCCCCCTCTGGAGCCTTTTCCGTTCGCCCCGGCTCACGGAAAAGGCTCCAGGTTATTGAGTTAACGCATTTTCTTCACGCGAACCGATCACCACGTCGCTCGAAAATGCTCCGAGGATGCCTCTGATGATGCCTGATCCCTCTGCCCGCCATGTCCCCACCCGCTTCCGGCAGGAGCCGAAGCGGCGGACGCTGCGGGTGCTCACCCTTCTCGACCTCACCCCGCACATGCGCCGCATCGTCTTCACCTCGCCGGAGCTGGCGGATTTTGACAGCCCCGGTCCCGACGACCACATCAAGCTGTTCGTGCCCGATCCGTCGGAGCCCGGCGGCATGGCGATGCGCGATTACACCCCGCGTTCCTTCGATCCCGTGGCGAAGACCCTCGTCATCGACTTCGCCCTGCACGAGACCGGACCGGCGACGAACTGGGCCCGCACGGCCCATCCCGGCGCCCGGCTCCAGATCGGCGGCCCGCGCGGCTCGGTGATCGTGCCCGACGACTTCGACCACTATCTGCTGATCGGCGACGAGACCGCCCTGCCGGCCATCGGCCGCCGTCTGGAGACCCTGCGTCCCGGCGTTCCGGTCACCGCGCTGATGGTGGTGGAAGGGCCGGAGGAGGTGCAGGGCTTCGAGACCCGGGCGGCGCTGACGCCGGGCTGGGTGTTCCGGCGCGGCAGTGGCACCGATGACGCGACCCTGCTGCGCGCGGCGCTTGCCAGCTGGCCGGCGCCCGGCGGGGATGGCTATGTCTGGATTGCCGCGGAAGCGGCGGTGGCGCGGTCGCTGCGCGATTACATGCTGACCGAGCGCGGACACCGCCGGGAGTGGCTGAAATCGTCCGGCTACTGGGTGCGCGGCGTGCCCGGCGCCCACGAGAAGCACGCGGCCGCCTGAGCCGGACCGCTGACGGACGAGGATCCCGGGGGGAGGGCGGACGCCGCTTTCCCGCCGGGATCCGTGCACACGCCTGTGCCGGTGCCCCGCGCGTCTGGCGCGGTCCCGGGTGCGCTGCTACCTCTTGGGAAAAGAACAGCCGGCACCCGCCCCGGTGCCGCCCCGGAGGAAGCCCCGATGTCCCATGATCCCGCGCACGACCATTCCCATGATCCCGCGCCCGTCGACTGGCGTACGCACGGCGTCAAGGTGATCCCCGGATCCGCCCTTGATCCGAACACCGCCCAGACCCCGGGCATGAACCGCGCGACCGCCATCAATGCGGCGCGCGCCGGTGCCGAGAAGATCTGGGCCGGCACCGTCACCATCCACGCCAATGCCAAGACCGGCGCCCATCATCATGGCGATCTGGAGAGCATCATCTATGTGGTGAAGGGCCGGGCGCGCATGCGCTGGGGCGACCAACTGGAATTTACCGCGGAAGCCGGCCCCGGCGACTTCATCTTCGTGCCGCCCTTCGTGCCCCATCAGGAGATCAACGCCAGCCCGGACGAGACGCTGGAGTGCGTGCTGGTGCGCTCGGGGCAGGATCCGGTGGTGGTCAATCTCGACATCGAGCCGGTCGAAAAACCGGAGGCCATCGCCTGGATTGATCCAATCCATCGCTGATACCAAAGATCCTCGAAAAGGCCCCATTGGCATTCCGATGCGGATTTCTCATGTCCTTGGAGCATATGATACCAAAGATCCTTGAAAATGACTCTTTGGTATTCCGGTGCGGATTTCTCATACCATTGAGGCATATGGAAAATCTGCTGATCTTCAGGCGCGCGGTGCGGTCAGCACTTCGTGCGCCTGGCATGAGCGCGGACGCAGGCTGCTGCCGGCGCGCACCCCGCCCGGAGCATTTTCCGTTCGCCGCGGCTCACGGAAAGCGCTCCAGGCGCTTGATCTTGCAGATTTTCTGCATGCGAACCGGTGCCACTTTGCCTGAAAATGCGCTCGGCGGGCGCCCCGAAGGCATGTCCCGCATGTTCAGCGGGCGGCGGCCGGGCCGGCGTCGCCGCCATCCCGGAACACCCGCAGGATCTGCCGGGCGATGTCGACCGGGCTGAGCGCGCCCTCGGGCCGGTACCAGGCGCTGACATTGTTGAGCTCGGTCAGGAGCAGGATGCGGTAGAGGGTGCGGTCGAGCCCCCCGGCCAGCGGCAGATCGGCGACGAGGCCGGTGAAGACGGCCTCGAAGGCATCGCGCTTCGGCACCAGCCGCGTGCGCAGGTCCGGCGGCACGGCGCGGAAGTCATTCATCAGCGGCAGCGTGATGGAGTGATCCGTCAGCTGCTCTTCCAGCATGGTGACACAGGCAAGCTCCAGCCGCTCCCACGGATCCGACGAGGTGGCGATGCGCCGGCGGATGAGATCGCTGACGCCTTCCAGCGCAAGATCATGGATCTCGGCGAACAGCTCTTCCTTGGAGCGGATGTGGTGATAGAGCGAGCCGCCGAGGAGCCCCACCCGGCGCGCGATGTCGCGCATGGAGGTGGCGGCATAGCCCCGTTCGCCAAAGAGCAGGGCAGCGGCCTCCAGAATGTCCGGCCGGCGGTCGCTGACGCGGCCCGCGACCAGGCGGCGCGCCGGCGTGCGGCGTTCGGTGAGCGGGGACGGGGGATCGGACGCGCGCATCGACACCTCCCCGGTTCCGGAGCGTGCGCTCCCCCCGACACCCGGTGTCCGCGCGGACAGCCGACCGGGCGCACCTGTCCCCATTTTCCGGACCGGGATCCGGACCTCTCCACCCGGCCGGCCCGATCGGAACCGGTGGCATCCGCCGCCCGGCGAGCCGATCGGCCAGCCGGGCGGGGGAAAAGTCTTGGCGCCCGTGCCCCCCGGGGGCGGCCTCGCCGGCCACGGGGGGGGGGACCTCGTCGGCCGCCGGAGCGGGCGAGGAAGTCCGCAGCGCCATCCGGGGACACCCGACGCCTTACGCCGGGTGTCCCCGCAGATCACTTGCCGAGGGCCTTCTGGAATTCCGGCAGCACGGTGAAGAGATCGCCCACGAGGCCGTAGTCGGCGACCTGGAAGATCGGCGCCTCCTCGTCCTTGTTGATGGCGACGATCACCTTGGAATCCTTCATGCCGGCCAGATGCTGGATGGCACCGGAAATGCCGCAGGCGATGTAGAGATCCGGCGCGACCACCTTGCCGGTCTGGCCGACCTGGAGATCGTTCGGGGCGTAGCCGGCGTCGACGGCCGCGCGGGAGGCACCGATGGCGGCGCCGAGGGCATCGGCAACCGGCTCCAGCACTTCCTTGAACTTCTCGGCGGAGCCAAGGGCACGGCCGCCGGAGATGATGATGCGGGCCGAGGTCAGGTCCGGACGGTCGGACTTCGACATCTCCTCGCCGACGAAGGTCGAGAGGCCCGGATCGGCCGGAGCGGCCACGGCCTCGACCGGGGCGGCGCCACCGGCACCGGCCTTGGCAAAGGAGGCCGTGCGCACCGTGATGACCGGCGTGGCATCGGCGGTCTCGACGGTCTGAATGGCGTTGCCGGCATAGATCGGCCGCTTGAAGGTCTTCGGACCGTCAACGGCGATGATCTCGGAGATCTGCATCACGTCCAGAAGGGCGGCGGCGCGGGGCAGCGCATTCTTCATGACGGCGGTGGCCGGGGCGATGACGGCGGTGCGGCCGGGGGCGAGGGCCACGATCAGGGCGGCCAGCGGCTCGGCGAGGCGATGCTCGAGGGCATCGGACTCGGCCAGGAGCACCTTGGACACGCCAGCCAGCTTGGCGGCTTCGTCGGCAACGGCCGCGCAGCCCTTGCCGGCCACCAGCACTTCCACCGGGGCGCCGAGGGCGACGGCGGCGGTCAGCGCCTTGGCGGTCTGATCGGAGAGGGTCGCGTTGTCGTGTTCGGCGACCAGAAGCGTGCTCATCGG
>JBBSSF010000383.1:0-4106 GCA_038242345.1 Hyphomicrobiales bacterium | reverse complement strand
TGGCATTATAGACCGGCCGCCTGATTTCACGCGGGCGGAGAGCCCCGGCGACACCGGAAGGCTCACTGGATCTTGTAGACGTTGTTCAGATTCCCGGTCTTGTCATCATAGAAATTGGCCGCTTTCGGGCTGATGATCTCGACCTTGCTGCACTCCTTGAAGTCTCCGAAGTCCCAGCAAAATGTCTGGCCGGTGAATGTCCACTTGAAGGTGGCCGGAGGATTGCCCTGGCGCTGGAAGCCGCCGGTGCCATCCGGACGGATCACGGCGGAAAAGGGAAACCCCGTCCTGGTGGTGCTGGAAATTGTCTTGCCGACAATCGCCTTCGTGAACTCCGCCTTCGACGCGAAGGAGGGCGCGGCCAGGGCGGAAGCCGCCAGCAGCACGGTCAGGGCAAGAGCAGATGCGGGCGCATGCACGATGTCGGTCCTCCGGGGCAGCCTGAGACACGGAACCGGGGCATCGCTCCCGCCCGACCAACGCGGATCCGCAATGACCGGCAGATGCGGGGCAGGAATGGTCCGGGGAAACAGCCCGCCGGCCAGCGCAGATTAGCAGAGATCCGCCCGGCACAAAGTCTCTTGCGGGCAGAAATCGTCATCCTTCTCCGGAAAATGGCGCCCTTAAACCGAGCGACCGGGAAACTGCTTGCCACATCCCATGCCAATGGACAGAAGACGGGAATATCTGACTGAAGAGACAGAATTTCACGAGTCTGCCTTCAATGAAAATCCCGGCCGCGCACGGTGATCCGTTCCCGAGGCGGGGGCAGGACTGGCGCCCTCTGCGCGCCCGGTTCTCCCATTGCGCCGACGCGCGCGAGATCGGCGGAGAGATCCGCCAGCCGGCGGGCAACCAGATGCACCACCTCGCCCTCGCGCTGGATCCAGCCCGACACCGACAGCAGGGACGCCGCCAGGATGGTGCGGCGGTTGCGGTCGTAGACATCGGGCCAGACCACGATGTTGGCGGTGCCGGTTTCGTCCTCCAGGGTGATGAAGAGCACGCCCTTTGCCGATCCCGGCCGCTGGCGCACCAGCACGAGGCCCGCCGCCTCCAGCCATCTGCCATCGCGCGCGCCCATCGCCTCGGCGCAAGGCACCATGCGCCGCCGGGCAAGGTCCGCCCGCAGGAAGGACACCGGGTGGCGACGGAGCGTGAGGCCCGTGCGGCGATAGTCCGCCACCACTTCGGCCCCGGCCACCATGGGCGTCAGCACCATGCCGGGCTCGTCGGCCTCCGCCACCGTGGTGCCGGCGGCCGTGCCCGCGGCGGCAAACAGCGGCAGCGGATCATCGGCCAGCCCCTTCAGCGCCCACAGCGCGGCGCGCCGGTCCTGCCCGAAGGCCGGCTGGAAGGCGTCCGCCTCGGCCAGCCGGACGAGGGCTGCCTGCGGCACCGGCACCCGGCTCCACAGATCCTCCGGTGAGGCGAACGGCCGATCGGCGCGGGCCAGCACCAAGGCGGCGGCATGGGCATTCGCCAGCCCGGACACCATGCGGAACCCCAGCCGCACGGCAAAATGCTGCGGATCCGCCGTCGGCTCCAGCGTGCAGTCCCAGCGCGAGGCGTTGACGCAGACGGGGCGCACCTCCACCGCGTGGGCCCGGGCGTCGCGCACGATCTGGGCCGGGGCATAGAAGCCCATGGGCTGGGCATTCAGCAGCGCCGCGCAGAACACGTCGGGGTGATGGCATTTCAGCCACGCCGAGGCATAGGCGATGAGGGCGAAGGAGGCCGCATGGCTTTCGGGAAAGCCATAGGCGCCGAAGCCTTCGAGCTGGCGGAAGGTCGCCTCGGCAAAGTCGCGCGTGTAGCCGTTGGCGATCATGCCGGCGACGAGCTTGTCGCGGAAGGCCGAGACGCCGCCGGTGTGCTTGAAGGTGGCCATGGACTTGCGCAGCCGGTCGGCCTCGCCCGGGGTGAAGCCGGCGCCCTCGATCGCCACCCGCATGGCCTGTTCCTGAAACAGCGGCACGCCGAGGGTCTTCTTCAGCACCCGCTCCAAGGCCGCGCTCGGATAGCTGACCTTCTCGCGCCCGTCGCGCCGGCGCAGATAGGGGTGCACCATGTCGCCCTGGATCGGCCCGGGCCGGACGATCGCCACCTGGATGACGAGATCATAATAAGTGGCCGGCTTCAGCCGCGGCAGCATGGACATCTGCGCCCGGCTCTCGATCTGGAAGGTGCCGATGGTGTCGGCCTTGCGGATCATGGCGTAGGTCGCCGGATCTTCCTGCGGAATTTTCGCCAGATCCATCGGGATATGCTTGTGGTCCTCCAGAAGATCAAAGCCGCCCTTCATGCAGGTAAGCATACCCAATGCAAGAAGATCGACCTTCATGAATTTCAGCGCGTCGATATCGTCCTTGTCCCATTCGATCACCTGTCGGCCGGTCATCGCCGCGGGCTCGATGGGGACGAGATCGTCCAGCCGGTCATGGGTCAGCACGAAGCCGCCGGGATGCTGGCTGAGATGCCGCGGCGCACCGGTCAGCTCGGCCGCCAGTTCCAGGGTCAGCCGCAGGCGCCGGTCGGCGGTGTCGAGGCCCATCTCCTGCAGCCGTGCGTCCAGCCCCGCGCCGCCGCCCCAGCCGCGGGCCTGGGAGGACAGGGTGCGCAGCAGATCCTCCGGCAGCCCCAGGGCCCGGCCGACATCGCGCAGCGCGCCGCGGGTGCGGTAGCGGATCACCACGGCACACAGCGCCGCATGATCCCGGCCATAGGTGTCGAACACCCACTGCATCACGATCTCGCGCCGGGCATGCTCGAAATCGACGTCGATGTCCGGCGGCTCGCCGCGCTCCTCGCTGACGAAGCGCTCGAACAGCAGATCATGCTGGCCGGGGTCGATGGAGGTGATGCCGAGCACATAGCAGACGGCACTGTTGGCCGCCGAGCCGCGGCCCTGACAGAGAATGTCCCGGGATCGCGCAAAGCGGACGATGGCGTTGACCGTCAGGAAATAGGGGGCATAGCCGAGCTTCTCGATCAGGCGCAGCTCATGGGCGAGCGTTGCCTGCACACGCTCCGGCACCCCGGCCGGGTAGCGCCGCGCCGCGCCTTCCGCCACCAGCGCCGCCAGCGTCTGCTGCGGCGTCAGCGTCGGATCGGCGCGCTCCTCCGGATACTGGTAGCTCAGTTCATCCAGACTGAAGCGGCAGCGGGCGGCAAGCTCCGCCGTGCGGGCCAGCGCTTCCGGATTGCGCGGAAACAGCCGCTGCATTTCCGCCGGGGCCTTCAGATAGCGGTCGGCATGGCGCTCCCGCCGCGCGCCGAGCGCGTCGATGGTGGTGGTGTGGCGGATGCAGGTGACGACATCCTGCAGGATCCGCCGCCCCGGCTCATGGAACAGCACATCATTGCTGACGACCGTCGGCACGCCGGCCTTGCCGGCCAGATGGGACAGCTCGTGCAGCCGCAGCTGGTCGTTCGGCCGGCGCCGGAGCGTCAGGGCGAGGAAGGCCCGGTCGCCGAAAGTCTCCTTCAGCCAGCGCAGCGCCCGGGCACAGTCGGCATCCGCCCCGTCGGGCACCAGCACCGCCAGGAGACCCTCGCCCCAGAGGCGCAGATCCTCCCGCGTCAGATGGCACCGCCCCTTGCCCGCCCGTGCCTTGCCGAGAGAGAGCAGCCGGCACAGCCGGCCATAGGCCGCCCGGTCGGTCGGATAGACCAGCACCGGGGGAAAGTCGGCCAGGTCCAGCCGGCAGCCGATGACGAGCCGCACGCCGGCCGCCTTCGCCGCCTCGTGCGCCCGCACGATGCCGGCGAGTGAATTGCGGTCGGTGATCGCCAGCGAGCGGTAGCCGAGCGCGGCGGCGGTCGCGAACAGTTCATCGGGGGAAGAGGCGCCGCGCAGGAAGCTGAAATGGCTGGTGACCTGCAATTCCACATAATCGGGCTGCCGCCCGAACCCGCCCTGCGGTCCCCAAGGGCCTCCGGCTCCCCCCCCTTTTTCTCTCCGGAAGAAAAGACTGGAGGGAGCGGGAGGCGGTGCCTCCCGCGCGGGGGGATCGGGGGCGGCAGCCCCCCGAAAGGGAGAGCCTTTCCCAACGCATTTTCTTCACGCGAACCCGTGCCCGCTTCGCTTGAAATTGGGTCAGTCG
>JBBSSF010000382.1:0-4107 GCA_038242345.1 Hyphomicrobiales bacterium | reverse complement strand
GGCTTCGGCGCGGCCACGGCCGGCGCTGCCGCCGCCTTGGCCTTTGCCGGCGGGGCGGCGGCCGGCGTCTCGGGCACCGGCTCGGGCACCTTCGGCGGCGGCGATGGACGCACCCGCGGCCGTTCCAGCGGGACGACGGATTTCTTCACCGCCTCCCAGAGCGCCCGATCCTCCTCGGACAGGGCCCGCCGGCGGGGCCGGCGCAGCGGCGGCTCAGCCATTGCGCCCCTCCCCGACAAGCCGGTCCGGCACCAGAAGGGTCAGCGTCGCCGGCTGGCGCATCCGCCCGGCGATCAGCCCGGCCTCGGCCCCGGAGCCGACGAAGAGATCCGCCCGGGCAGCACCGCGGATGGCCGCGCCGGTGTCCTGGGCCACCCCCAGCCACGCGGCCGGCGCCTCTCCCCCGTCCGCCCGGGGCAGATCGGCGGCAAGGAACAGCGGACTGCCAAGGGGCACGAAGGCCGGATCGACGGCCAGACTGACCCCGGGCGTCAGCGCCACGCCGGCTGTCCCCGGCGGCCCGGCATCGGCCGGCACCTCCTCGACGGCGCGGAAGAAGATGAAGGAGCGATTCTCGTGCATCAGCGCCTGTCCCGCCGCCGGATCGGCCAGAAGGCGCGCGCGCAGCCGGTCGGCGGTCAGCTCCTCGGGCCGGGCGACGCCGCGCGCCACCAGCACCCGGCCGATGGCGGTATAGGGCCAGCCATTGCGGCCGGCAAAACCGACCCGCATCCCCGTCCCGTCAGGCAGGCGCAGTCGCGCCGCGCCCTGGACATGGACGAAGAAGGCATCCACCGGATTTTCCAGATAGACGAGGGGCGGCGCGAGATCGCCAAGCGCCCCGGCCTCGATGGCCGCCCGGTCGGGCAGCGGCACCAGGCCCTCGCCTGCGCGCCGCGCCGCCGTCAGTCCGGGCGGAAAGCCTGCCGGCACGGCGCCATCGGCCAGCGTCTCCAGACCCGGCGGCGGCTGGAGCAGGGGCACGGAAAAGCGCGCGGTCGCAATGCGGGAGGCCGGCAGCTCGGGCTCGAAATAGCCGGTGAGGAAGCCGCCCCCGGGCGCGCCGATGCGGAAGGCGCGGAAGAAGCTCTCGAAGAAGCGCCGCGCCACGGCATCCGGCACCGGGCCGAGGGCGAGAAGGGCGCGGGCATCGGCGGCCAGACGGTCGAGCACCGGGCCGGCGGCCGGGACGAGGCGGGCCTGCGGCGGCCGGGCGCGCCGGTCGGGCAGCACGCCGGCGGAAAAGGCGGCAAAGGCCCGGGCAAAATCCGTCTGCCCCCAGCCGGACAGCTCCGCAAAGGCCACGGGAACCAGAAGGCCGTCGGGATCGAGGGGCCGTTCCGCCACCGCTGCGAACTCCCAAGCCGGCCGTCCTGCCGGCCGCTCCACGAAAAATGAAACGCGCCGGGCGACTGGCACCCGGCGCGACATCCGGACCGGACGACACGCGCCCGCGGACGGTCAGGCGGCCTCGGTGGCCACCAGCTTCCAGTTGGGATCCCGCGACATCGTGTCGCGACTGAAGGTCCAGATGTCCACCACCTCGACGATCTTGCCGGGATCGCCGTCGATGACGGCCCCGGCACGGTCCCGGGTGACGGTGATGAACTGGCAGTGGACCCGCACGGTGACGAACGCCGCCGTGGTCTTCAGTCCGGCATCGAGGATCTCGATCCTCTCGATGCCGACGAAGGTGGATTCCACCCGCTCGCCGCGGCTCTCGCGCTCGGAGATCACGGCCGCGAAGCTGTCATACACTTCCCGGGAGAGAAGCGGCTTCAGGGCCTTGCGGTCACCGGCAGCAAAGGCGCCGACGATCATCTCGTAGGCGACGCGGGCCCCCTTCAGGAAATCCTCCGGCTCGAAGGACGGATCGGCCCCGACAATCGCCATCAGTCCGTCATTGAGGGCGGTGCCCTCCGGCGCCACCTTGGCGATGCGCCGGGCGGCGTTCTCGGCATGGCGCTCGGCCTCTTCCTGATCGATGGGCGGCGGCTGGACGGGCTCTCCGGGCGCCGTCACCGGCGCTTCGCGATTCTGCGCGACCGGATCGAAGGGCGGTCGCTCGTTCCCCGTCCGCCGGCCGAGCACGGAGCGCAGCCGGAGGAGGATCGCCACCGCGATCACCAGGAAGATGAGATTGTAGATGTCGAAGATCTCGCTCATCGTCCGTGTCTTCCGCTCCGTCTGTCCATCCGCCCGTCGTCCTCCGGCGCACGCAAGCCCGGCCCCGCGACGGGGCGCCGGGCCGGATCCCGTGCCCTATTTAGGCGTCCGGTGCCGCCACGGAAAGGGCATGCGGTTGCCGAACCCGATGATTTTGCCACAGCCGGACCATTCCCGCACCGCTTCATCGTGCCCGCGGGCCCCCTTGCGGCGCCATGCACCACACCGGCGGCCATTCTCCCGCCGCCATCATGGGCCACCAGCGACGGCGAATCCCGAACGCTTCCCGAATCCCCGCTGCCCTCCCCGGGGGGCCCGGAGACTGCTGATGATCCGTCCGCTCGCTCTTTCCCGCCTCCTGCCGGTGCTGGCGCTCGTTCTTGCCGGAACGGTCGGCCTCGCCGCGGCCCAGGGGCCTGCCCCGGCGCCTGCCGCCCCGGCGGCGGCCCCGGCTGCTCCGGCCAAGGCCGCCGAAACTCCCGTCCCGCCCGCGCCCGCCGCCGAGGCGACAGCGGAAAAGCCGGCGGCCGACAAGCCGGCGGAAAAGGTGACACCGCCGGTCGAATTCGATGACGAGATGCGGTCGATGTTCGAGCGCTGGCGCATCGGCATCGCCCAGGCCGGCGCCTCGGTGGAGCGGGAGGACGCGAACGATCAGGCGCTGCGCGAGGTCGAGGCGACGGCAACCGCGATCCGCACCGAGGCCGACGGCTTCCTCGCCCAGATCGCGCCGCGTCTGGCGGCGGTGTCCCAGCGTCTCGACCAGCTCAACCCCACCGATGGCGCGACGCCGACGAGCGATGTCGACCTGCTCGCCTCCGCCCGGGGCGAGCAGATGGCGCTGCTCAACATGCTCCAGGCGGCCGACAAGCAGGCCCGGGTGGTGCGCCTCAGGGCCAGCGAACTCCTGACACAGGTCACCGACATGCGCCGCAACATGCTGGTGCAGCACCTGTCGCAGCAGCGCGAGTCGGTCTTCAATCCGGCGATCTGGCAGCAGTTTCTGGTGGAGGCGCCGCGCACCCTTTCGGCGCTTGCCCTTCTGACACGCGACTGGGGCGGCCTGATTGCCGCCCGCGGCACCACCGCCACCATTTCGCTGCTCATCCTCTCCCTCATCGGCAGCCTGGCCCTGTTCCTGCCGGTGCGCCGCTTTCTGGTCGCCCGCGCCACCCGGGATCCGGGGATCGCCGAGGTGCCGCCCCGCCGCAAGGCAGCCGCGGCGCTGGCCATCACGGTGGTGTTCTTCGCCCTGCCGGTGGTGTCCCTGCTGGTGGTGACCCAGACCCTCTCCCTCTTCAATCTCGTCCCGAACCGCATCGCCCAGGTGCTGTCGACGGCGGTTCTGGCCACCGCCCTCTATGCGATGTTCCATGGTCTGGTGACGGCGATCATAGCCCCCGGCCGGCCGGCCTGGGGCTATGTGCCGCTGGCACCCGGATACCGGGAGGCGGCCGCCCGCCGGGCCCTCATCGCCGCGGCGCTGGTGGCCATTTCCCTCGTGGTGCGGGCACTGGCCCGGGTCATCGCGGTCCCCTCCGAACTGATTGATGTCGGCGGCGGCGTGGTCGCCATCCTCGTCGGCCTCATCACCATGAGCACGCTGCTGGCGATTGCCCGCGGCCTCCGGGTGGCGCGCGAGAGCAACCCGGAAGCCGAGAGAGCCGTCAGCCTGTGGCGCTGGATCATGCCGCTGGTCTGGCTGATTGCCTTTGCCGCCATTGCGGCCGCGGCACTCGGCTATGTGACGCTCGCCCATTTTCTCGCCGGACAGATTGTCTGGTCGGCGCTGGTGCTGGGGCTCTCCTTCCTGCTGGCGACCGTCATCGACCAGACCCTGCAGAACACCTTCACCATGGCGAGCCCGGTGGGCCGGCGCCTCATCGGCGATCTCGGCATCACCGACACCACGGTGGAGCAGGTCGGCGTGGTGCTCTCGGG
>JBBSSF010000381.1:0-4108 GCA_038242345.1 Hyphomicrobiales bacterium | reverse complement strand
GATCAATCCGCTCCAGGCCGAGATTGGCCCGACCGACAATCAGTGCGCTCAGCATTGCCGTTCTCCTTCCCAGCGGACCGGCAGTGCCGGCCCGGTCACGTCATGCGATGTCTTCCAGATCTTGTTCCGGACACGGACGCCCCCGCTCTGGGGATGACCGGCCGCCTCCTCCCGCCGGCCGAAGCCGGCGAATACCAAACGCTCCCCTGATCCTCGGTCCCGGCCTCCTCGGAAGCCGGCGTCCTATCCGGAGCAAGGAACAGAATGCACGAATTGCGCCAATTCAGTTTGCCGGCGAAGTTTTCGCGCTTCTGTCCCGCCCCGCCCCGGCCCAAGGGCCGAAAACCGGGACGGACTGGCACTGTGTGCGCCAGTCTGATAGAAGATGCGCACAGGATGCGCCAGTTGCAAGACCGACCTTTGGGCAAAAAGCGCATTCCTTGCGTCTGAATTTTCATCAGGAGTTCCCCGTGCCCCACAGCGACAGTGAGGATCACGCCGGCGAGGCCATGTCCGCAGAGGCTTTCCGCAGCTGGCGGAAAGAGCTCGGCCTGAAGCAGAAGGAGGCGGCCGAGCGGCTGGGTTTTAAGAAGCGGATGATCCAGTATTATGAAAAGGGGCGGCGCGACGGGAAGGCCGTGGAGATCCCGCTGACGGTGCGCCTCGCCTGCTATGCCGTTTCCCTGGGCGCGGCCGATTTCGACGGCCGGGCGCCGGTGGCCCATGTTCCGGACGAGGCGCCGGAGGCACCGGCCACCGACATCGCCGGGGACGCCGGCGTGCCCGCCGAGGAAGGGCCGGAAAATCCTGCCGCCTGAGGAGCGCGCACCGTCCTGGCCGCCCCCCCGGCCGGGACGATGCCCCCCGGGGCCACAGGGATGATTGGAAATGCCCGGCCGTGTCGGCTATAGTCCGCCCGCTTTCCGGGAACGGACGCCCTCCCGGGACCGGGTCCCCGTGCGGCTGAGGCCGCCCGCCCCGGCTATTCCGCCTTGCCAATGGCGCGTCGATGCTGTTCAAGTCGTAGACGGTTCGCCACAAGTTGTCCTCACCAGTCCCGACCCCGACGGAAGCCGTGTCCGTGACCGATGCCGTCCGCCTCCCTCAAGCGCTGTCGCTCGATCTTCCGGGCCGGCCGGAGGAGACGCGCGTTGTCGTTGCCATGTCCGGCGGGGTTGATTCCTCCGTCGTCGCCGCCCTCCTCAAGCAGGCCGGCTACGATGTGGTCGGCATGACGCTCCAGCTCTACGACCATGGCGCCGCCATCGAGCGCAAGGGCGCCTGCTGCGCCGGCCGGGATGTGGCGGACGCGCGCCGGGTCGCCGATGCCATCGGCATTCCCCATTATGTGCTCGATTTCGAGGAGCGCTTCCGCACCTCCGTCATCGAGACCTTCGCCGAGAGCTATGCCTCGGGCGAGACCCCGGTTCCGTGCATCGCCTGCAACCGGACCGTCAAGTTCACCGATCTGATGGAGACGGCGCGGGCCCTTGGCGCCGTCGCGCTGGCCACCGGCCACTATATCGAGACCCGGCAGACGCCGGCGGGCCGGGCCATGTTCCGCCCCGCCGATGCGGAACGGGACCAGAGCTATTTCCTTGCCGCCACCACCCGGGAACAGCTTGATTTCCTGCGCTTTCCCCTCGGGACACTGGCCAGCAAGACCGAGACCCGGGCGCTTGCCCGCGCCTTCGGCCTGCCGGTCGCCGACAAGGCGGACAGCCAGGACATCTGCTTCGTGCCGAGTGGACGCTATGCCGACCTGATCGGCCGCATCCGTCCCGATGCGGTGCGCCCCGGCGAGATCGTCCACATCGACGGCCGCGTGCTCGGCCGCCATGAGGGCATCATCCATTACACGGTCGGCCAGCGCCGCGGCCTGGGGCTTGCCGTGGGCGAGCCGCTGTTCGTGATCCGGCTCGACGCCGCGACCGGGCGGGTCGTCGTCGGCCCGCGCTCCGCGCTGGAGACCAGCTGCATCACCCTCAAGGATCTGAACTGGCTCGGCGACGCGCCGGCCGATGCGGCCTTTGCCGCCGGCCGGGAGGTGTTCGCCCGGGTCCGCTCCACCCGTCCGCCGGTGCCGGCCTTCCTGTCCGGCGGCGGCGGGCTCTATCAGGTGGAGCTGGCCGCACCGGAAACCGGGGTCGCACCCGGCCAGGCGTGCGTGCTCTACGATTCGCCGGATGCGCGTGCGCGCGTCCTCGGCGGCGGCTTCATCGCCGGCGCCCCGTCCCTGACGGCTGCCGCTGCCGACCCCGCGGGGACCGGCATCGTTGCGGCGGCCGAATGATCCGAGACTCGCGTGACCGCTTCCTCTCCGTCCGACGGGCCCGACTGGGCCGCCCGCCAGCCCCGTGACATCCCGGCCGCCGCTGCCGTTCACGACACCCGTGCCGGCGAGGCGACGCTGACGGACCGGGCCGTGAAGAACGCCTACCGTCGCTGGGCGCCGATCTATGACATGATCTTCGGCGCCCCGACCCATTGGGGCCGGGTGGCCGCCACCGAGCGCGCCAACCGCATCGGCGGTTCCATTCTGGAAGCCGGCGTCGGCACCGGGCTGGCCCTGCCCCTTTACCGGCGGGACGCCAAGGTCACCGGCATCGACCTTTCCATTCCGATGCTGACCCGGGCGGCCGACAAGGTGCGCCGGCGCAAGCTCGACAATGTGCAGTGCCTGGCCGGCATGGATGCCGGCAAGCTCGCCTTCGCCGATGCCTCCTTCGACGTGGTGGTGGCGATGTTCGTCATCACCGTGGTGCCCGATCCGGATGCGGTGATGGACGAGATCGCGCGGGTGACGAAGCCCGGCGGCACGGTCATCTTCGTCAATCATTTCAAGTCCGAAGGCGGCGCCTGGGGGCCGGTCGAGAAGGCCATCAAGCCGGTCTCGGAGACCCTTGGCTGGAACCCGACGATGCCGATGAGCCGGATCATGGGCAGGCGGGATCTGGTGCTGAAGGAGCATATCAAGGTCGCGCCGCTGCGCCTGTTCACGCTGCTGCGGTTCGAAAAGGCCTGAGCACGGTCCGTCCGGCCTGTCTGTCCCCCGCCCGGCGCCCCCGCGCCGGGCGTCCGTCTGTCTGGCGCCCCCAATGAGCCTGTCTGACGCCCTCCAAGAGCGCGGACGTCTTTTCCCGTCGCCCCGGTCCCCTGGAAGATGCGCCAGCCTGCTGATCCGGTGCGTTCTCTTCCCGCGAACCGGCGTCCACGTCGCCTGAAAATGCCCTGATGCCCCCGATCGACCGGGTCCTGCCCGATCTTCTCGCCACCCTCGACCGGACGCCTGCGGCGGTGCTGGTCGCCCCGCCCGGTGCCGGCAAGACCACCGGCGCCCCCCTGGCGCTGCTGGCCGCCGGGTGGCGGGGGGATGGCCGCATTCTCGTCGTCGAGCCCCGCCGCATCGCCGCCCGGGCGGCCGCCCATCGCATGGCCGAACTGCTCGGCGAACCCGTCGGCCGGCGCGTCGGCTACCGGGTGCGCATGGATGCGCGGGTCTCGGAGGCCACCCGGATCGAGGTGGTGACGGCGGGCGTGTTCACGCGCCAGCTCACCGATGATCCCGAACTCGCCGGGGTCGCCGCCGTCCTGCTCGACGAGTTCCACGAGCGCAGCCTCGATGCGGATCTGGCGCTGACGCTTCTCCTCGACACCCGGAGCGCGCTGCGGCCGGATCTCCGGCTGCTTGCCATGTCGGCCACGCTGGATGGCGCCCGGGTCTCCCGCCTCCTCGGCGATGCCCCGGTGGTAGAAAGCGCCGGCCGCGCCTTTCCGGTGGAAACGCGCCACCTGCCCCGCCCGCCCGGCGGGCGCATCGAGGACGCCGTGGCCGAGGCCGCCCGCCGGCTGATGGCCGGGGAGCCCGGATCGGCCCTCGCCTTCCTGCCGGGACAGGGCGAGATCGCCCGCACGGCCGAGCGCCTTGCCGGGCAACTGCCGGCCGATGTCGACCTGATCCCGCTGCATGGCGGCCTTGACGGGCGGATGCAGGATGCGGCCATCCGGCCGGCCCCGGCAGGCCGGCGCAAGCTGGTGCTGGCGACCTCCATCGCCGAAACCTCCATCACCATCGATGGCGTGCGCCTGGTCATTGATTCGGGCCTCG
>JBBSSF010000380.1:0-4113 GCA_038242345.1 Hyphomicrobiales bacterium | reverse complement strand
GATCTGGCCGACGAATTCGGCCAGCCAGGAATATTTGTGCCAGGTGGGCACCGGATTGAGGAGCAGCGGCGCACCCGGCTGGAGCATCCACTTGATGCCCTTCAGCACGGTGGCCCAGCTGTTCCAGACCTCGGCATTGCAGGCCGAGAGCTGGCCGCCATTGGCATAGGAGGTTTCCATGCCGGGATAGCGGTGACGGTCGAGCACGGTGACGGTGTAGCCCTTGTCGAGAAGGGCATAGGCGGAGGTCACGCCGGTGATGCCGGCGCCGATGACGGCGATATGGGTCAAGATCAGGCCCCTTGGGCGATGAGAGGATGACAGGCGAACCGGAAAGCCAGGATCCGGTCCCTTCGTGTCCCCGTCTGTCGCTGTACCTGAGAGCTTGCCCGCGCCGTCCGCCCGCAAGGGACGGCAGACCGCAGCTTTCCCCTTCGGTGGGCGCTCGCCGGACATCTTCCTGCAAGGCCCCTTTGGGGGCGCCTGCACAGGCCCGTTGCGGGCCTGTCGTGCCGGTGGCGTCGCCTCTCTCCAGAGTGTCCGGACCCCGCGCGGTCCTTTGGCCTGAGAGTTTCCGGGGAGTTGCTCCTTCGGCGCCGAGGCCGGCCGCAAATCCCCGCCGGGGATTCGGGGCCGCGACGGTCTCTCCCGCGCGGACAAAGTGTGGACGGGGCAAGCATGGCATGGATGCTGCAAGTGCACAAGGCGCCCGGCCGCGACGAAACACCCGTGTCTTTTTCCCCGCACGGGACTCACGGCCGCCATTTTCGCACCGCATTCAGGGACCGTTAACCGCGCTTGGGCAGCAGCGGCTAATCGTGTATGAGGGCGGGGCGGCGGTCTGGCGGCAGGTGCTTCGGCATGCCGGCCCGGCCCCCGGAAGCGAAGCCCCGGACCGTATCGGCAGAGCAGCCGGGCGGACGGGAAACGGAGGACGGCACCGGATGTTGAGCGGACTTCGGATCGGTCGCGGCATGGCCGCGGTCCTCGTGGCAGCCGGCCTCGTGCTTGGCGCCTGCGCGTCCAAGGACGACGAGGAGGACCTGACGCTCGACGACACTCCGGCGGATGTCCTCTACAATGAGGGCCTGGCGGCGGTGAACGCCGGCAAGATGTCGGAGGCCAGCCAGAAGTTCGAGGACATCGACCGGCTGCATCCCTACTCGGAATATGCCCGCAAGGCCCTCCTGATGACGGCCTATGTGAATTATACGCGCGGCAAGAACGAGGAGGCGGCGTCGGCGGCCCGGCGCTTCGTCACCCTCTATCCCGGCAGCCCCGATGCGCCCTATGCGATGTATCTGGTCGCCCAGTCCTATTATCGCCAGATCCCGACGGTGGAGCGCGATCAGGAAGTGACCGCCAAGGCGCTGTCCGCCATGGACGAGCTGGTGCAGCGCTATCCCGATTCGGAATATGCCGCCGAGGCCAAGGCCAAGGCGCTGGCCACCCGCGACCAGCTGGCCGGCAAGGAAATGGAAATCGGGCGCTATTATCTCCAGCGCGACAACTATATTGCCGCCATCAACCGCTTCCGCGTGGTCGTCACCGTCTACCAGACCACCCGGCATGTGGAAGAGGCGCTGGCCCGGCTGACGGAAGCCTATTACCGGCTTGGCGTCATTCCGGAAGCCCAGACCGCGGCAGCCGTGCTCGGGCACAATTTCCCCGACAGCCCCTGGTACAAGGACGCCTACACGCTCCTGCAGAAGGGCGGCTACGAGCCGAAGGAAACCGAAACGAGCTGGATTTCCCAGTCGTTCAAGAATTTCAAGCTGCTCTGAATACCGGAGAGCCTTGAAAAAGGACTCTTTGGTATTCCGGTTCAGATTTCTCATGTCCTTGAGGCATATGAGAAATCTGATGTTCTTCAGGCGCGTGGGTGCGGTCAGCACTTCGTGCGCCTGGCATGATATGGGCGATCCGATGGCGGCGGGCCGGGGAGGGAAGTCATGCTGGTTCGGCTCTCGATCCGCGACATCGTGCTGATCGACCGGCTGGACATCGACTTTTCCGCCGGTCTCACCGTGCTCACCGGCGAGACCGGGGCGGGCAAGTCGATCCTGCTCGATTCCCTGTCGCTCGCCCTCGGGGGCCGGGGCGATGCCGGCCTCGTGCGCCATGGCGCCCCCCAGGGGCAGGTGACGGCGGTGTTCGATCTGCCGGTCGTCCATCCCGCCCGGGCGCTCATCGCCGACAACGGCATCGATGCCGATGGCGACCTGATCCTGCGCCGGGTGCAGTCCGCCGATGGCCGCACCCGCGCCTTCCTCAACGATCAGCCGGTCTCCACGGCGCTGGTGAAATCCATCGCCGGGCTGCTGGTCGAGATCCACGGCCAGAATGATGCCCGCGCCCTCGTCGACCCGGCCACCCATCGCGGCCTGATCGACGCCTTCGGCGATCTGGGCGGGGAGGTCGCCGCCGTCGAGGCCGCCTGGCGCGCCCGGCGCGCCGCCGAGACGGAGCTTGCCGCCCTCATCCAGCGCATGGAGAAGGCGCGCGCCGATCAGGACTATCTCCGCGCCATGGTGGACGAGCTGGACGCGCTCGCCCCCGAGGCCGGCGAGGAGGAAAGCCTGGCCGAGGCGCGCGCCCGCATGATGCGGGTGGAACGCATCGCCACCGACCTGTCCGAGGCCTCCGACGAGCTGTCCGGCCCGGGCTCTCCCATTCCCGCCATGGCGGCGCTGATGCGCTCGCTCGCCCGCAAGCGCGACGAGGCGCCGGACCTGCTCGATCCGCCGCTCGATGCCCTCGGCCGGGCGCTGGACGCGCTGGAGGAGGCCCGTTCGGGTCTCGATCATGCGCTGGCCGCCACCGAATTCGACCCGCGGGTGCTGGAGCAGACCGAGGAGCGGCTGTTCGCGCTGCGCGCCGCCGCCCGCAAGCACCAGGTGCCGGCTGACCGGCTGCCCGAGGTGCTGGAGAAATATCGCGGCGCGCTGCAGGAGATCGACGCCGGCGAGCACCGGCTGACGGCGCTGGAAGCCGAGGTGACCGCCACCCGGGCCGCCTATGCCGCCGCGGCCACGGCGCTGACCGCGGCCCGCACGGCCGCCGCCCGCACCCTGGAGCAGGCGGTGATGGCCGAGCTGCCGGCCCTCAAGCTGGAACGCGCCCGTTTCCTCGTGGAAATCCAGTCCGAGCCCGGCAATGCCGGCCCCTCGGGCGTCGATCAGGTGGAATTCTGGGTGCAGACCAATCCGGGCACCCGGGCCGGACCGATGATGAAGGTCGCCTCGGGCGGCGAACTCTCCCGCTTCCTGCTCGCCCTCAAGGTGGCGCTGGCCGATCGCGGCTCGGCGCCCACCCTCGTCTTTGACGAGATCGACACCGGCGTCGGCGGTGCGGTGGCCGAGGCCATCGGCGTGCGGCTCGCCCGGCTGTCGGCGCGGGTGCAGGTGCTGGCCGTCACCCATGCGCCCCAGGTGGCGGCCCGGGCCGCCGGCCACCTGCTCATCGCCAAGGAACCGACCCCCGAGGGCGACCGCGTCGCCACCCGGGTGACGCCGATCGCCGCCGACCGCCGGCGCGAGGAAATCGCCCGCATGCTGGCCGGTGCCGTCGTCACCGACGAGGCCCGCGCCGCCGCCGAACGGCTGATCGGCCACGGCGCCGGCTGATCCCGGTTCAGGCGCCGGCCCCCGTCCGCGATGCGGGGGCGACCCGTGGTGCCCGGACTTGCCAGCGGATCATGCCCCGGGGCGCCGGAGAGGTCGCGGATTTCTCATGCCTTTGAAGCATATGAGAAATCTGATGTTCTTCAGGCGCTAAGGTGCGGTCAGCACTTCGTGCGCCTGGTCTCACAGGATGAAATCGCCGGCCGTCAGCCCGCCGGCGGAGACGACGCGGATCTGGAAATCCGGGTGCCCGTCGCCATTGATGTCGCCCTCGACCACCGTATAGGAGCTGCCGCCGAGGTGCCACGCGATCAGGTCGCCGGGCGTGCCGTTGAAGCTCGTGGCCGCGCGGAAGGTGAAGGCGCCGTTGCCCGGGGTCGTGGTGTTGGCGTCGATGTCGGAGAGGTCGATGCGGTCGACGCCGTGCTCGAAGTCCTGGATGATGTCGGACCACCAGTAGGGGCTGTAGCGCGTTTCCGAAACGGCGTTG
>JBBSSF010000379.1:0-4148 GCA_038242345.1 Hyphomicrobiales bacterium | reverse complement strand
GAGGCCGAGGGCACCGAAGCAGCCCCCCCGGCTGTCTCCTTCATCGGCGGCACCTGGGGCACCCTCCCCTCGGCCTTCGACGTGGACGGCGTCCCCTCCCTGCCGGCTCCGGACCAGACCGGCCGGCCTGTCGAAACCGTGGTCGCCACGGCGGAAGACACTCCGGTGATCGCCGAGCCCGTGGATCTGAGCGCGGCCTTCGGCGGCTCCGAAGAGACCGGAGCGGCCGAGGAAATGCCGGCTGCCGAAGGCTCATTCGAGGCCGTCGCCGAGATCGCCCCGCAGCCGGACGCCGAAGGGGCGCCGGACATGGAGACCGGGACGGAGGCCGAGGCCGAAGCGCCGCAGGTCGAGATCCCCGAGGCGGCGGCCTTTGCGGGCGGCTCCGAGGGCGGTGATCTGGAAGCCGTGACCGAGGCCGTGCCCGAAGTCATCGACGCGCCCATCGAGGTGGTGGAAACGCCCGCCTTCGCGGAGACGACGGACGCGACCGGGCAGGACATGACCGGGGAGCCCGCTTTCGAGGCAGTTCCGGAAGCTGACGTCGAAGCGTTTGCAGACGTCGGGGCGGAAGCTCCGGCGGACGCCGAGGCGGCTGGACCGGCCGAGGAGATGGCCGACGCCGTCGCTCCCGCCGCGGTCGAGCAGGACAATCAGCCGGAGCCCGAGCCGGAAGACTCCGAGCCGCGGCCGAAGCGGACCGGCTGGTGGACCCGCCGCTCCAACGGCTGATCGCCGGCACGACAGGACGACATCGCGGGGGCCGGTACCGGCGGTACCCGCCCCCGGTGCATGTCGGCCCTGCGCCCGGGAGGTCGGGCATTTTCAGGCGACGTGGCGACCGGCCCGCGTCAAGAAACTGCCTTCTCTCGATAATCCGGAGCGGTTTCCCGTCCGCCGGGGCGACATCGTCGTGATGACGAAGACCGGGAATGCACGCCCGCTGATACCAGGCGCGCGGTGCGGTCAGCACTTCGTGCGCCTAGTATAATCGGGTGTCCGGCAGGATCGGATCAGGCGGGCAGGCGCGCGGCGGCGGGCTCCCGGGTCAGCATCAGGAAGCGGCCGACACAGAGCAGCGCCACGATGGTGAGGCCGATCACGAAGCCGATCCACACCCCTTCCACGCCGAACGGACCCGACAGGATGGCCGAGGCCGGCAGGCCGATCAGCCAGTAGCCGACGCTGGCGATGACGAGGGCGACGCGGGTGTCGTTCAGCCCGCGCAGGATGCCCTGCCCCACCACCTGCAGGCCATCGACGATCTGGAACATTGCTGCAAATAGCAGCAGATGGGCGGCCAGACGCGCGACATCGGCCACCGCCGGGTCGTTCTCGTCGAGGAACAGGCGGACGATATAGGTGTTGCCCAGCGCCATGGTGAGAGCGGTCGTGCTCATGAACAGCACCGCCAGCGCGAAGCCGACCTGCCCGCAGCGGCGCACCCCGTCGCGATCGGCCGCGCCATAGGCATAGCCCACCCGGACCGTGGTCGCCTGGGAGATGCCGATGGTCACCATGAAGGTGACGGCGCCGACCTGAAGCGCGATCTGGTGGGCGGCAAGTTCCGCGGCACCGATGCGGCCGACCAGGAAGGCGGCCCCGGTGAAGAGGCCGAGTTCCAGGAGCAGCGTCAGGCCGATCGGGGCGCCGAGACGCAGCACGGTCAGCAGCCGGTCGAGATCCACCTGCCAGAAGGCGCCGAGCACATGGGAGCGCCGCGCCGTGCGGTCCACCAGCACGAAGACCACCAGAATGAGGAAGGAGGCGAGATTGGAGATGGTGGAGGCGACGCCGGCACCGACCGCGCCGAGCGCCGGAAAGCCGAGATTGCCGAAGATCAGCAGCCAGTTGAGACCGGCATTGAGGACAAAGGCGAAGGCCATGGCCACGAGCCCCGGCCGCGGCCGCTCCAGCGCGGCGAGGAAGGAGCGCATCACCGTGAACCAGCCCGCCGGCACCGCTCCCAGCACCGCCGCGCGGATATAGCCCTCCACCATCGGGATGAGGGCCGGATCCTGGCCGAGCCAGCGCAGCGCCGGCGCCGTGTTCCACAGCAGCGCCGCCATCGGCAGCCCGACCACCGTCACCGCCCACAGGCCGTGGCGGACCGCCAGCCGGGTTTCCGTCAGATGCCGCAGCCGTCCGCCGCGGGCCTGGGACACAAGCGCGGCGACCGCGATCGCCACGCCGATGCACAGCATCAGCGCGATCATCTGGATGCCCGAGCCGAGGGCGACGGCGGCCAGCGCCTCGGGCCCCAGCCAGCCGACCATGATGACATCGGTGGTGTTCAGCGAGATTTCGAGCAGCTGGGTGGCAGCCAGCGGCAGGGCAAGCGCCAGTGTCGCCCGCGCGTCGGCAAGCCAGGCCGCCCGCGCGGCCGCCGCAGGTCCGGACCGGGACATGTCGAGAGCCTCATCCGCGCCTTTGGGAACGGGTCGCGCCGGACGGGTGAAGGCTGCCAAGACCCGCCGGACGATCCGGGGCCCCGACCGGTCCGGCAAGGCCGGACCGGTCCGTCGCGGGCGCCCGTCACCCCGGTCCGTGCTCCGGGCCGGGGCACCTCTTCAACACCATTTTGACCACAAGGACAAATTCAATCTGGCGATGATCCGCTGCACGCGGCCGTGATGGACGGCCCGGCGCTGGCGGCTGCGGCGTCCTGTCGGCGGGCTTGCCGCGGCCGGCAATCCCGCCCATGTTCCGGGAACGGCCACAGGAGATCGAGATGTCCGCCTGCTCCGTTCGCGCCATCCCCCGCTTTCCGGGCGCCGCCGCCCGGGCCCTCCGGGCAGCCGTCGCCCTCGCTGTCCTCGCCCTCGCCGCACCGGCCGCCGCCGAACGGATCCAGACCCGGCTCTACCCGGTAACGCTCGACCAGGTGGCCGGCCCGCTCGATCATCCCTGGGCCCTCGCCTTCCTGCCGGACGGCGCCTTCCTCATCACCGAGCGGCCTGGCCGGCTGCTGCTGTTCCCGCGTCCCGGCGCCCGGCCGGTGACTGTCAGCGGCACGCCGGCAGTGTGGGCCTCGGGTCAGGGCGGCCTGCTCGATGTCGCGATCGATCCGGATTTTGCCCGCACCGGCCTGATCTATCTGGCCTATGCGGAAGCGGGCCCCGGCGGGGCGGGAACCGCGGTCGCCCGCGGCCGGCTGGTGCGCACGCCCGGGGGCGCCCGTTTCGCCGATCCCGAACTGATCTTCCGCCAGACCCCGAAGACCGCCGGCGGCAACCATTTCGGCGCGCGCCTGGCCTTCGCGCCCGATGGCCTGCTGTTCGTCACCCTGGGGGAACGCAATCTGAAGGACCCCGCCCAGGATCTCGGCACCACCCTCGGCAAGGTGGTCCGCATCGCGCCCGATGGCCGGATCCCGGCCGACAACCCGTTCCTGGCAACGCCGGGCGCCCGGCCGGAAATCTGGTCCCTCGGCCACCGCAACATCCAGGGCGCGGCCATCGAGCCGACGACCGGCCACCTGTGGATCGTGGAGCATGGCGCGCGCGGCGGCGACGAGGTGAACGTGCCGCTGGCCGGGCTGAACTATGGCTGGCCGGTCATCACCCATGGCGTCGACTATTCCGGCGCCCGGATCGGCATCGGCAGCGCCGCGCCGGGCATGGAACAGCCGATCACCTACTGGACACCGTCGATCGCCCCGTCCGGGCTGACCTTCTACACCGGCTCCGCCTTCCCCCTCTGGCAGGGGGACGCCTTCGTCGGCGCGCTGGCCGGACAGATGCTGGTCCGCCTCGATCTCGACCACGGCGTCATCACCGGGCAGGAGCGCCTGCTGGAAGGCCGCATCGGCCGCATCCGCGATGTGCGGACCGGCCCCGATGGCGCGCTCTGGCTCTTGACTGATTCGGACAGCGGGGCCCTCTGGCGGCTGGGCCCGGTGGCAGACTGACCGACACCGGCCATGGGAAATCCGCCGCCCGCGTCCCCGACGCGGTCCGGATCCTGCCGACGGAAAGCTGCGCGGGCCCCCACCCGCGCGCCCGTCCCCGGCAGGATCCGGCTCAATCGTCGATGGCGTCGACGATTTCGCGGGACGGCCGGTCGGGCCGATCCGCAGTCCGGTTCACCCGCTCGCCGGGATCCCGGCCGATGCGCGTGGAAAGCGAGGCCAGGTCGAGGAAATAGTC
>JBBSSF010000378.1:0-4158 GCA_038242345.1 Hyphomicrobiales bacterium | reverse complement strand
CGGCAGCTTTTCAGTGAACATGAACACCGGCCGGTGGGCCGATTTTGCCACCGGGGACGCCGGCGGCGATGCGGTGGCGCTGGCCGCCTATCTGGCCGGCACCAGCCAAGCGGATGCGGCCCGGAATCTGGCCGAAATGCTGGGAATAACGAACGGATGAACGAGATGTTTGCGCCGCTGACCGAGGCGGACCATGCGGCCGGCGCCCGGATCGGACCGGTGACCGACAAGCCGGTGGTGGTGCCGCGGGTCCCGGTTCCCGAGCGGGCCACGCCGATGGATTTCCGTCACCCCGAACGTGGCAAGCCGTCCCGTGTCTGGCCGTATCATGATGCTGAGGGGCGCCTTGTCGGTTACGTTTGCCGCTGGGATTTCACTGACGCGAACGGCAAGCCGGACAAGCTGGTGTTGCCTGTGACCTTCTGCGATCTGGGCGGCGGGGCGCGCGGTTGGCGTGCAAAGGGCATCCCGGCCCCGCGCCCGCTCTTCGGGCTGCCGGAGATCCTCGCCCGGCCCGACGCTGTGGTGCTGGTGGTAGAGGGCGAGAAGGCGGCCGAAGCTGCCATGGCGCTATTTCCTGACCTGACCGTCACGACCCCGATGCACGGCGCCAAGAGCCCGCATCTTACCGACTGGACGCCGCTGGCCGGACGCACGGTGCTCGCCTGGCCGGACGCCGACGATACCGGTGCCGCCTTCGCGGCGAAGGTTGCCGACCTCGCGCTGAAGGCCGGTGCCGCGTCGGCCGCGGTGGTCACTCTTCCGGCCGGGCTGCCGCAAAAGTGGGATCCGGCGGACCCGCTGCCCGACGGCATGGTGGCGGATGTGCTGCATGAAGCTATCGCGGCGGCGCTGGCGGGCCCGGCCGTGACCATCGAGACCAGGCCATCCCGCCGGGAGTGGCCGTTCCGCCTGACCGGGCGTGGCGTCGAGAAGCGCACCGAGCGCGTGGACAAGGAAAGCGGCGCGACCACGGTCGAATGGAAGTGGATCTGCTCGCCCCTTGCCGTCGTCGCGGAGACCCGGAGCACCGAGGGGGAAGAATGGGGCCGGCTTCTCGGCATCACGGACCGGGACGGCCGCGCAAAGCTCTGGGCCATGCCCATGGCGATGCTGGCCGGTGATGGCACGAGCTATCGGGAACGCCTTCTGTCTCTCGGGCTGGAACTGGCACCCGGCAGCTTCGCCCGCAATGCGCTGCACGACTATATCTCGACGGCACGGCCGGGCGAGAAGGCGCGGGCGGTGACGGCGCTTGGCTGGTCGGGCCGGAATTTCGTGCTGCCGCGCCAGACCTTCGGCGACCAGACCGGCGAACGGATCCTCTTCCAGTCCGATGGCGGGCTTGAGGATCCGTTCCGCAAGGCTGGTACGCTGGCCGGCTGGCAGGACCGCATTGCCCGTCCGGCAATCGGTAACTCCCGGCTGGTGTTCGCGCTCTCGGCAGCTTTCGCCGGCCCGCTGATGCTCCCAGCCGATGCGGAGGGCGGCGGATTTCATTTCCGCGGTGGCAGTTCAATCGGGAAAACAACCTGCCTGTACGCGGCCGGGTCGGTCTGGGGCGGACATGATTTCAAGAGGACGTGGCGGGCGACAAGTAATGGCTTGGAGGGGGCGGCCGTTATCCACAGCGACACGCTGCTTGTTCTCGATGAAATGTCGGAATGCGCTGCCGATCATGTCGGACCGACCGCTTATATGCTCGCCAACGGTCAGGGCAAGACCCGGGCGGGGCGCAACGGCGATGCCCGTCGGCCGGCCCGCTGGCGGGTGCTCTTCCTCTCGACCGGCGAAGTCGGGCTGGCCGATAAAATGAACGAGGACGGCCGCGGACGGCGGGCTGCCGCCGGTCAGGAGGTGCGGGTCGTTGACATCCCCGCCGATGCCGGCGCGGGCCTCGGCATTTTCGAGCACCTCGGGGACTTCCAATCTGCGGGCGACCTGGCGGAGCATTTGCGGCGCGCGACGGCGGAGACCTGCGGCACGGCGGGCCCGGCCTATCTCGACATCCTGACCCGGGATCCCGAGGCGATCGGCCAGACGGTCCGCGAGATCGTGCGCGAGTTTGTGGCGGAGACCTGTCCCGCCGATGCGGATGGGCAAGTGCGCCGGGTGGCGGCCCGCTTTGGGCTGGTAGCGGCCGGCGGCGAAGTTGCCGTGCAGTTCGGCATCCTCCCTTGGCCCGAGGGCGAGGCGAGCAAGGCGGCGGCCCGGTGCTTCAACGATTGGCTTGCGGCGCGTGGCGGTATCGAGCCGGCCGAAGATCGGGAGGCCGTGGCGACTGTCCGGCGCTTCATCGAGGCCCATGGCACCAGCCGGTTCGAAGCGATGTGGGAGGTGGCGGGCGACCAGCCGGAGAGTGAGCGCGAGAAGGTGGTGAACCGCGTCGGCTTCCGGCGGCGGGCCCGGGACGGCAGCACCGAGTATGTGATCCTGCCAGAAATGTGGCGCACCGAGATTTGCGCTGGTCACGATGCCGGCAGGGTCGCGCGCGTGCTGGCGGACAAGGGCTTCCTCCTGCCGGGCAGTGATGGCAAGCCGCAACGGGTGACACGTATTCCGGGCGTGCAGGGATCCGTCCGCGCCTATGTCATCACCTCGGGCATTCTGGCGGGGGCGTGATGCCGAATTTCGCTCCCCTCGCCGCGCTTGCCCGTCGCCTTGGTGTCGGCCCGCTGGTACAGCCGGATCCGCCGGTCGGGCCGTCTGAAGAGGACTGGACCGATCTGTACGAAGAGCGTGCGGCCATCCTGGAATATGACGGTGGGTGGTCCCGGGAAGAAGCCGAACAGCGGGCCCGGGAAGAGATCGCGTCCATGCGCTTCGGCCGAAAGTAAATGCGGGAAAGCACGGGCACAATTTTCTGTCCCGCGTCGAATCAAATCCATTGACCATCCGGTCATCGCAGCGTGTGCTTGTCCGATCAAGCGCGCATGGCTGCAATGTTCGATCGCATCAAACGATTCCTGTCTCCAGAGACGAAATCGACTCTGGCGAGTCCCTCGCCGGAGCTTCTGGCGTTGCTGGGCGGCGGTGCCCCGACGGCCGCGGGTGTCTCGGTCACGCCGGAGTCGGCGCTGCTGGTTCCCGCCGTTTTTGGCTCGGTCAAGGTTCTGGCCGAGAGCGTCGCGCAGTTGCCGCTGGTGCTCTATCGGCGCACGCCGGATGGCGGCAAGGAACGGGCGACGGACCATCCGCTGTTCGAGATCCTCCACGACCAGGCCAACGACTGGACCAGCGCTGCCGAATTTCGGCTGTTCGCGCAAACACAAGTGCTGCTGCACGGCAACGCCTATGCCTACATCGGCCGTGCCGCCGGGCGCATCGTCGAGCTGATCGCTATCCCGTCTCCGGCTGTGACCGTCGAGACCGACGCGACCACGCTGGAACCGAGCTACCGGGTCTCCCGTGCGGACGGGGGGCTGGAGACCTACAGCCGGCACGACATCTTCCACCTGCGGACCCTCGGCACCGATCCGAACGCGGGCCTGTCTCCTGTGATGCAGGCCCGGGAGGCGATCGGTCTGGCGGCTGTCATGGAGCAACACGGCAGCCGGCTCTTCGGTAATGGCGCGCGGCCCTCGGGGGTGCTCAAGTACAGCAAGATGCTTGGGCCTGATGCCGCTGCACGGCTGAAGGCGAGCATCGAACACGCCCATCGCGGCGGCGAGAACAGTGGACGGACGATGCTGCTGGAAGACGGGATTGACTTCCAGCCGCTTCAGTTCTCGTCTGTCGATAGTCAGTACCTGGAGCTTCGGCGCCACCAGATTGCGGAGATTGCCCGGGTCTTCCGGGTGCCGCTCCACATGCTGCAAGAGCTTGAGCGCACCACCCACAACAACGCAGAGAGCATGGGGCAACAGTTTTTGTCCCTGACGGTGCTGCCCTGGCTGAAGCTCTGGGAAGGGGCGATCCGCCGGGCGCTGCTGACGCCCGAAGAGCGGGCCGAATATGTCGTCGAGTTCCTGGCCGACGACCTCGCCCGTGCCGATCTGGAAAGCCGGTTCGACGCTTACGCAAAAGCCATCACGAACGGCATCCTGTCGCCGAATGAGGTTCGTTCTTCGGAGAACAGGGCGCCGTATGCCGGCGGAGATGCGTTCCGTCTGCCGCTGAACACCGAAGATGCGGCGGCGGCCGGCAAGCCGGAGGGCG
>JBBSSF010000377.1:0-4174 GCA_038242345.1 Hyphomicrobiales bacterium | reverse complement strand
TTCTTCGAGCTGAACGGCCAGCCGCGCAACATCCGCGTGCCCAACCGCTCGGTGGTGGCCAAGGTCGCCGCCCGCCGCAAGGCCGAGGAGGGCAACGACGCCCATGTGGCAGCCCCCATGCCCGGCTCGATCTCGTCGGTGTCGGTGAAGGCCGGGCAGACGGTGAAGGCCGGTGACGTGCTCCTCACCATCGAGGCGATGAAGATGGAGACCGCCCTGCACGCGCCCCGCGACGGCAAGATCGCCGAGGTGCTGGTGAGCGCCGGCAACCAGATCGACGCCAAGGACCTGCTGGTCGTCTTCGGCTGATCCCTCTCCTCCGCCCCGCGGGCCGCGCCGGCCCGCGGGGGATTTCCCCTGTCTGCCCCGACGTCTATCCGTTCATCCGTGTCGAATGCGCGCGCCCTGCGGCATCGCAGCCGGCCGGTCTTTGCAATCCGGATGCAACCGGTCAACACTCCGGGCCATGTTCGAGCAACGGACCTGTCCTGCCCGCCCGCGGCCTTCCGACAAGGTGACGCGCAAGCACCATGTGCTAGTCTGGACCTCGACGATCCGGGACATGACTCCACCCATGCCCGGGAGGGATTGCGGGCTCCGCATTGGCGCGGCGGAATGAGACATGACGGCACGATCCTCAGGGGACCTACCCGCACTGGACGCAGATCCGGCTGGCGGCCCCGATGTGCCCTGGGAGCCCCCGCTTCTGGAAACGGCAGGGCTGGATATCCTGCGCGATCCGGTCTGGGTCATGGACCCGGAGACGATGGAGAATCTCTACGCCAACCGGGCGGCCCTCGCGATGTGGAACGCCCGCTCCCTCGACGAGCTGCGGCGCCGGAATTTCTCCACGACATCGGCCGTTTCCCGGGCCCGCATCGACGAGATCGTGCGTCAGACCGCAACCGGCGGGGCCGTTCCCGACACCTGGACCTTCTACCCCGCCGGTGCCGCACCGGTGACCGTCGAGTGCCTGTCGTCGCGGGTCCGCCTGCCGGATGGCCGCATCGCCCTGCTGAAGGAGGGCGTGCGCAGCCGCTCCACCACCAGCGGCAAGCGTCTGGCCGCGGCCTTCCACTACACCAGCGAAGCCATCACCCTCTATGACGCCCAGAGCCGGGCGATCCTGTTCCGCAATGCGGCGGCCATGCTGTTCGCGCCCGCCGGCGGCCCCCTGGTCGACCGCTTCCTCGACCCCGCCGAGGGGCAGGCGCTGTGGTCGACGGTCCTCACCGGCGAACAGGGCGAGGGCGTGTTCGAGGTCCACTCGGGCAGCGCCACGGCCTGGCACCATGTCTCGGCCCGTCTGATCCTCGATCCGGTCACCGGCGAGCGCACGGTGATCGTCAACGAGCGCGATGTCTCCGCCCTCAAGCGGGTGGAGCAGGACCTGCGCGAGCGCGAGGCCCAGCTGCGCGACTCCCAGAAGATCGCCCGCCTCGGCGACTGGCGCTACGACGTCGTTACCGGGATCTTTCATGCCTCCCCGATGCTCCAGGATGTGGTGGGGCTCGGTGGACCCGAGATTTCGGCCACCGATTTCTTCAATCGCATGCATCCGGACGACACCGATTCGGTGTGGCAATATTTCCGTGATTCGATCGAGAGGAATGAGGAAAGCGAGATCTTCTTCCGTCTTGGAGACGGCAAGGGTGAAATGCTCCAGTGCTGGGCACGCTGGCGGCCGCAGCTGGATGCCGAGGGCCGGGCAATCGCGGTTTATGGCGTCACCCGGGACGTGACCGAGGAATATATCGCCCGGCAGCGGATCCACTTCCTTGCCCTGCACGATGCCGTCACCGGACTGGCCAACCGGATCCATTTCACCGAGCGCCTGATCGGCGCCGTGGAGGGCCGCTCCGCCAGCCCCAAGGGCGGGCTGATCGTGCTCGACATCGTCCATTTCAAGGACATCAACGACAGCTTCGGCCATGGCACCGGCGATCAGGTGCTGCGCGAGATCGCCCGGCGGATGCATGGCTGGTCCCCGGCCGGGGCGCTGGTGGCGCGCATCGGCGGCGACGAGTTCGGCGTGCTTCTGCCCGGCACCGGCACCGCCGCCGAGCTGAACGAGCGGGCCCGGGAGCTGACGACCCGGCTGCAGGAGCCCATGGAGGTCGACGGGCGACGCATCCGCCTGACCCTTCGGGCCGGGCTCAGCATCTGGCCGGATGCCGGCACCACTGCCGATGCCATCCAGCGCAATGCCGATCTGGCGCTCTATTCGACCAAGAGCTCCAGCACGGCGTCCATCGCCCTGTTCACGCCGGCGCTGCGCACCGAAGCGGATGCCAGCCGGGCCCTTCTGGCGGATCTGCGCGAGGCGCTGGCCGGGCGGCAGCTGCGCCCCTTCTTCCAGCCCATCGTGCATCTGGCGACGGGCCGGGTGGCCGGCTTCGAGGTTCTGGCGCGCTGGACCCATCCGGTGCGCGGCACCGTCTCGCCGGTGCGCTTCATCCCGGTCGCCGAGAGCGGCGGCCTGATCTGGGAACTCGGCGACCAGATGCTGACCGCCGCCCTGGCCCAGATGAAGAGCTGGCTCGATGCCGGGCTGGAGCCCGGGCGCGTTGCCGTCAACATGGGCTCGGGCCAGGTGAACGGGCCGGAGATCGTCTCCCATGTCGTCCGGCGCCTGAACGAGGCCGACCTGCCGGCGGAACGGCTGGAGCTGGAAGTGACGGAAACCGTCACCCTCGGCCACCATGCCGAGGCGGTGATGGCCGCGCTTCAGGACCTGTCCGCCCAGGGCATCAGCATCGTGCTCGATGATTTCGGCACCGGACATGCCTCGCTCACCCATCTGCACGGCCTGCCGGTCGACCGCATCAAGATCGACCGCAGCTTCGTCATGGGGATCGGCAAGGCCCAGTCGTCGGAGGTCATCATCCGCGCGGTGACCGGGCTTGCCCACAATCTCTCGCTGGCCGTGGTCGCCGAAGGCGTCGAGACCCCGGAGCAGGCCACCTTCCTCTCGGCCTGTGGCTGCGACTGCGTGCAGGGCTATCTCTATGGCTACCCGATGCCGGCCGACGAGGCGACGCGCTGGCTCACCCGCCATGTGCCGCTGACCCTGCCGGACGCCCCCTGAACGAGGCGCAGGGGGTGCCGGGCGCATCCGCGCCCCCGTCTCCCCGGCGGGAGAGGACAACCCTCACTCTCCCGCCGGCACCCGGGCAATCAGCGCCTCGACTTCGGGCAGGATGCGGGCGGTGATGATCTCGATGCCCTCGGCGGTCGGGTGCATCCCGTCGCGCTGGTTGAGGGCCGGATCCCCGGCCACGCCATCGAGGAAGAACGGGTAGAACAGGGCGCCATAGTCTCCGGCGACCTCGGCGAAGACCGGATCATAGCGGGCGGCATAATCGGGCCCCAGATTGGGCGGCGCCCGCATGCCCGCCACCAGCACCGGCAGGCCGCGCTCCTGGAGCCGGGCGAGGATCGCCGACAGATTGGCCCGGGTGCGCTCCGGCGGCTGGCCGCGCAGGGCATCATTGGCGCCAAGCTCCACGATCACCGCCTGGGCGGTCTCGGGGATCGACCAGTCGAGCCGGGCGAGCCCCATGGCCGTGGTGTCGCCGGAGACGCCGGCATCGATCACCTCGACCGCATGGCCCCGCTCCGCAAGGGCGGCCTGAAGCCGGGCCGGAAAGCCCTCTCCGGGCTGAAGCCCGTAGCCCGCCGTCAGGCTGTCGCCGAAGGCCACGATCCGCATTGGCTCCTCCGCCCGAGCCCCCTGCCCCGCCATCATCACGCCTGCCAGGGCGATGATACCAGGCGCACGAAGTGCTGACCGCACCGCGCGCCTGACGATCAGCAGATTTTCCATATGCCCCAATGGCATGGAAAATCTGCATCGGGATACCAAAGAGTCCTTTTCAAGGATCTTTGGTATGAGCCCCGCCCGCGTCCATCCTGCCACCATTCCGCTCTCCCCGACGCCGAAGCGATTTTGCCCGCGCCACCGCGCGAAAGCACGCTCCGGCTCCTGATCTGACACCAGACACGCAAGTGCCGACCGCACCCGGGCGCCTGAAGAGATGCGGTTTTCTCATATATCCCAGCGACATGAGAAATCCGCATCGGACTACCAAAGGATCCATTTCAGGACTCTTCGGCAGGACACGCCTTCTTCCCGCTAACCGGCCCTCCCGTCGCCGGAAAAGGCAGCGGCCGG
>JBBSSF010000376.1:0-4181 GCA_038242345.1 Hyphomicrobiales bacterium | reverse complement strand
GGTGGCGGCGGCCCCAGGCGGTGGTCGGTGGCCGGTACCGGACCCCGGGGGGCTTCGTGGTGGTCGATGCCGTCGACGTCGTGCCGGCCTCTGACGTGCCACCGGAGGTGGAGCTCCGGGGCGACACCTCCCTGCCCGTCACCCGTGTGCGGTTCCATCGCGACGACGACCACGACCCCCGCTCGGCCCTCGCCGACGACACCGACGTCGACCTCGCAGCGCTGACCCGCCGGCTCGACCGCATGGATGCCGCCGCTCGCGCCGTCGGCGCCGATGACGTGGCGGCACGGCTGCCCGGCGTCACCCGTACCGGCACCCGGGGCCTGTTCTGGCTGGAGCCGCTGCTGGAGGCGGAAGGGCCGGACGGCATCCGCTATGGCTTCGGCCCGCTGACGCCGGAGGAGGTGCCGCAGCTGCTCGCCGCCGGCCTGCTGACGGATCCGTCCCGGGTCCTGCATCCGACGGCGCTGGGGCCGGTGGAGAAGATCCCCTTCCTTGCCCGCCAGCAGCGGCTGAGCTTTGCCCGCTGCGGCGTCGTCGATCCGCTGTCGCTGGACGACTATCGCCGTACCGGCGGTCTCGCGGGTCTCGCCAAAGCCGTGGCGATGACGCCAGAGGCGATCGTGGAGGCGGTGATCCATTCCGGCCTGCGCGGCCGCGGCGGCGCCGGCTTCCCCACGGGCTACAAGTGGCGCACCGTGCTCCACGCGCCCGGGGCGCGGAAGTACATCGTCTGCAATGCGGACGAGGGCGACAGCGGCACCTTCGCCGACCGCATCCTGATGGAGGGCGATCCCTTCACCCTGATCGAGGGCATGGTGATCGCCGGTCTCGCCACCGGCGCGGACCATGGCTATGTCTACTGCCGCTCGGAATATCCCGATGCCATCGCGATGTTCGCCCGCGCCATCGGCATCGCCCGGCGGGCGGGAATCCTCGGCCGGGACGTCGCCGGCTCGGGCCGGCGCTTCGATCTGGAGATCCGCACCGGCGCCGGGGCCTATGTCTGCGGCGAGGAAACGGCGCTGCTGGAAAGCCTCGAAGGCCGGCGCGGCGTGGTGCGCGCCAAGCCGCCGCTGCCGGCCCATGAGGGCCTGTTCGGCCAGCCGACCGTCATCAACAACGTGCTGTCGCTGGCCGCCGTGCCCTTCATTCTGGCGGAAGGCGCCGCGGCCTATGCCGACTTCGGCATGGGGCGCTCGCGCGGCACGCTGCCGGTGCAGATCGCCGGCAATGTCGCCCGCGGCGGCCTTTTCGAGACCGCCTTCGGCCCGAGCCTTGGCGAAATCATCGACGACATCGCCGGCGGCACCGCCACCGGCCGGCCGGTGAAGGCGGCCCAGGTGGGTGGCCCGCTCGGGGCGTGGTTCCCGCGCGCCCTGTTCGACACGCCGCTCGACTATGAAGCCTTCCATGCCGCCGGCGGCCTCCTTGGCCATGGCGGTATCGTGGTGGTGGACGATACCGCCGACATGGCGGAACTCGCCCGCTTCGCCTTCGATTTCGCCGCCCATGAATCCTGCGGCAAGTGCACCCCCTGCCGCATCGGCACGGTGCGCGGCCGCGAGGTGATCGACCGCATCCGCGCCGGCGAACGGGTCGAGGCGAACCGGGCGCTGGTGGCCGATCTCTGCGAGACGCTGCGTTTCGGCTCCCTGTGTGCGCTCGGCGGCTTCACCCCCTATCCGGTGATGAGCGCGCTGACCCACTTCCCCGCCGATTTCGGCCTCCGCACGCCGGAGCCGGCCTGACGCTCTTTCCGGTCCGGCCGCGACGGCCGGGCCCCCTTCCCATGACCGGCCGGCGCCCTCCCGGAATAGCGGCTGCCGCCGATCCCCTCCTCTCCCGAACGAGGTGCGCCATGGCTCTCATCCGCGAACCCGATCTCGGCACTCCTGCTGCCGACGGCGCGCCGGTGACGCTGACCATCGACGGCCAGACCGTCACGGTGCCCGCCGGCACCTCGATCATGCGCGCGGCCGCCACCCTCGGCACGGCGATCCCGAAACTGTGTGCCACCGACAGCCTGAAGGCGTTCGGCTCCTGCCGGCTGTGTCTGGTGGAGATCGAGGGCCGGCACGGCACGCCGGCTTCCTGCACCACGCCGGTCGCCGACGGACTAGTGGTGAAGACCCGGACCGAGCGGCTGGCGAAGCTCCGCCGCGGGGTGATGGAGCTCTATATCTCCGACCATCCGCTCGACTGCCTGACCTGCGCGGCGAACGGCGACTGCGAACTCCAGACCCAGGCCGGTGCCGTCGGGCTGCGTACGGTCCGCTACGGTATGGAGGGCGAGAGCCATCTGGACGCAGTCGCCGATGCCTCCAACCCCTATTTCACCTATGACCCGGCCAAGTGCATCGTCTGCAATCGCTGCGTCCGGGCCTGCGAGGAGGTGCAGGGCACCTTCGCCCTGACGATTTCCGGCCGCGGCTTCGACAGCCGGGTGTCGCCGGGGATGGAAGAGAGCTTCCTCGCCTCCGAATGCGTCTCGTGCGGCGCCTGCGTGCAGGCCTGCCCGACGGCGACGCTGACCGAGAAGACCGTCATCGACCATGGCCAGCCCGACCATTCGGTGGTGACGACCTGCGCCTATTGCGGTGTCGGCTGCACCTTCAAGGCGGAGATGCAGGGCGACACCCTGGTGCGCATGGTGCCGTGGAAGGATGGCAAGGCCAATCGCGGCCACTCCTGCGTCAAGGGTCGCTTTGCCTGGGGCTATGCCGGCCATCGCGACCGCATCCTCTCGCCGATGATCCGCGACAGCATCAACGAGCCGTGGCGGGAGGTATCCTGGGAAGAGGCCATCGGCTTCACCGCCCGCCGCTTCCGCGAGATCGCGGCCGCCCAAGGGCCGGACGCCGTCGGCGCCATCACCTCGTCGCGCTGCACCAATGAAGAGACCTATCTGGTGCAGAAGCTCATCCGCGCCGGCTTCGGCGTCAACAATGTCGATACCTGCGCCCGGGTCTGCCACTCGCCGACGGGCTACGGCCTGAAGACCGCCTTCGGCACCTCCGCCGGCACCCAGGATTTCGACTCCGTGATGGCGGCCGATGTCATCCTCGTCATCGGCGCCAACCCGACCGACGGCCATCCGGTGTTCGGCTCGCGGCTGAAGAAGCGGCTGCGGGAAGGTGCGAAGCTCATCGTCATCGACCCGCGCCGCATTGATCTGGTGCGCGGGCCCCATGTCGGGGCCGCCCGTCATCTGGCGCTGAAGCCCGGCACCAACGTCGCCCTGCTGACGGCGCTGGCCCATGTCATCGTCACCGAGAATCTGGTGGCGACCGACTTCGTGGCGGAGCGCTGCGACACCGACACCTTCGCCGACTGGGCCGCCTTCGTCGCCGATCCGTCGCGCGCGCCGGAAGCGGTCGCCGGGATCACCGGCGTGCCGGCCGACGAGATCCGTGCCGCCGCCCGGCTCTATGCCACCGGCGGCAACGCGGCGATCTATTATGGGCTGGGCGTCACCGAGCACTCCCAGGGCTCGACCGCCGTTCTGGCGATCGCCAACCTCGCCATGGCCACCGGCAATCTCGGCCGGCCGGGCGTCGGCGTGAACCCGCTCCGCGGCCAGAACAACGTCCAGGGCTCGTGCGACATGGGCTCCTTCCCGCACGAGTTCCCGGGCTACCGCCACGTCTCCGACACGGCCGTGCGCGAGAGCTTCGAGAAGGCGTGGGGCGTGTCCCTCGATCCGGAGCCCGGCCTGCGCATCCCCAACATGCTCGATGCGGCCATCGAGGGCAGCTTCCGCGCCCTCTACATCCAGGGCGAGGACATCCTGCAATCGGACCCGAACTCCCGCCATGTGGCGGCCGGGCTCGCGGCCATGGAGTGCGTCGTCGTGCAGGACCTGTTCCTGAACGAGACCGCCAGCTATGCCCATGTCTTCCTGCCGGGCTCCACCTTCCTGGAAAAGGACGGCACCTTCACCAACGCCGAGCGCCGCATCCAGCGGGTGCGCAAGGTGATGGCGCCGAAATCCGGCATGGCCGACTGGGAGATCACGAAGGCGCTGGCCGACGCCCTCGGCCTCGGCTGGAACTATACCCACCCGTCGGAGATCATGGCCGAGATCGCCGCCCTCACCCCGTCCTTTGCCGGGGTGTCCTACGAGCACCTGGACGCGGCCGGGTCGCTCCAGTGGCCGGTGAACGCCGCCCATCCCGAAG
>JBBSSF010000375.1:0-4191 GCA_038242345.1 Hyphomicrobiales bacterium | reverse complement strand
TCCGGGATCTCGGAGCCATCGTCAATCCAGGAGGGAATCAGCATCGTCATCCCCGTCGATTGCCGGCCGCGAACGGGAGACCGGGGTGAGGCCGAGTTCGTTGGCATAGAGCCGGGCCGAGCACATGGCTTTGTCCTGAAGGCGCGCCCACTTCATCAGGATCTCCGGATCCTCCTCCTCCTGAATGCGGGCCTCGGCATCGCGGGACCGGCCGATGAGCACGCAATAGTTCTCGAGCGCGGCATAGTCCGCGACGGTCAGGATGCGGCGCTCCACCAGCACCGGCACCACCCGGCGCCACTCGGCCTGTGCGGCCGGGGCCATCCAGGAGGGCGGCGGCGGGCTGCCGGCGACGCCACCCGTCACCAGCCGGAGGTTCGGTTTCCGGCCCCTCATTGGCCCCTCCGGCAGCGAATCTCGAGCCCGGTGCGGCGCCCGATCTCCTTCACGGCCACGATGTCGAAGGGCGCGCCGGCATGAAGGATCCGGTCCGCCGTGGTGATGTCGCCCCGCCAGCGGGTGCGGAAGGTGAAGGCAATCTCGTCATGGGCCCCGGCATTCTCGCGCACGGTCTCTTCCGTGCCGCCTTCGATGGCCCGGGCCCGGAGGATGGCGAGGTCCGTCCAGACCATTTCCGGTGTGCCGTAGGTGTTGACCGTGTGGGTGCTCCGCTGCACCGTGATGATCCGGTCCAGTCCGCCCGCGCGCATCAGCCGATCTCCTCGACAAGGGCCTCGACGGTGACGACGCCATGGGCCGTCTCGCCGTCCGGATCCCGCAGGAACCGGGCCGAGGAGACACGCGCATCGGCACAGTAGAAGCCGTCCCCGAGCACCAGCCGGGGCGCCCGCAGCGCCGTCCGGATGGCGCCGGCAATCGTCTTCACGCCCTCCGATCCGGCCTCCTTCTTCCAGACATGCAGGGTCAGGAAGCACCGGGTCAGGCGCCGGGCGATGTCGCCTTCCTCGAGGGACTGGCCCTCGCCCATGATGATGGACGGATCGGCCACCGGCCGGCTGCCGCGGTCGAGGATGGACCCGGCCGGCAGCACGGCCTCGGTGATGAGGCGTTCGCGAACGGCACGCTGAAGGGCAAGCTCCGGGGTCATTTCTTCCCCCAGTTCTCGGAGACCATCTTGCGGATCTCGCGCCGCATCCGGGCGAGCGCCCGCTTCTTGCCGAGGTGCACCGCCGGCCAGAAGAAGGGCTGGGCTTCCGTCTTCTTCGTGCCGTACTCGACAAGGTGCGGATAGCGCACGTCCTCGTTCCCGGCCGTCACCATGGCCGCATTCTCCGGCACCACGGTCGCGCCGCCCGGCTGCGAATAGGGCGGGGTTGTCTGCCCTGCCGGCGTCACCGCGATGGACGCGATGAGGTCGCCGGTGTCCTTGGAGGCGAGCGCCAGGGTGCGCATGTCGTCGGCCAGCTTCTCGGCCTCTTCCAGCGTCACCACCTGCATCCGCTCCCGGAGCTTCTGAGGGATGGCGTTGAGACGCTGCTGAATGCGGGAGAGCCCGCCATCATCAGCCATCGAACGAGTACCCCCGGAAGTCCGCCACGATGTCGGCAACACCGAATGGCGTCGGCATTGCCGACACCCCGACGATGGAAGCCTCGCGGTTCTCGTAGTAGTGCCCGGCGAGAAGCCGGACGGCATGGACCAGAGCTTCGGGAATGGCCTCCTGATCCGTGCCGCCATAGCGGTCTTCGATCCGGTAGCCGAGGGACGCCTCGAGCTTCGACTGGGCGGCTCCGATGAGCCGGCCGAGCACCGCATCGTCGGCCCCGTCCAGCCCGGAGAGATTGAGGTGGTCCGTCAGGTCGGAGACGGTCAGGATCGCCATTTCCGAAATCTCCATTTACCGCAAATCCCGAGATGAGGACCCGCCGCCGGTCCCCTCGAGACCCCCCAAAGTCTGGAACCACCCCCCGGGGGCAGGGGTCAGGCCCCGCCGGCTGCCGCCGCGGTGCGGACGATGTTGGAGTTGATGCCGAGAGAGGCGTTCAGCTTCACCACGTTGTTCGCCTGGTCGAACTGTTCGGCCGCCTTCATGACGAGGGCGACGAACTTGCGCTCGGATGGCGTGCCACCGGCCGGGGCATCGTTCAGCACCAGCTTGAAGGCGTAGTTGTCCCGGGTCTTCTCGGCCGCGATGAGGGCGAGCTGCCCGGCATCCGCCCCGTCCGCGTTCGCCACGATTTCCATCGTTCCGGCATCGCGCGTGCCCTTCATCCGGACGTCGCGTTCCCGGTCGATGAGACTGACCTTGATCTCCTGGGCGGTGTCGCCAGCGGAGCCGAGCCCTTCGGTGTGCTTGATCTCGGTCCAGGTCTGCGAGGTGAAGGACGCCTCGGTGAGGTCGGCATTGGGCAGGGCGATGGCCCCGCCGATGTAGAGCTTCGATCCGGCCGTGGCATAGATGGTCATCAGGGCTTCCTTTCTCGCGCCTGCTTCCACGAGTTGTGGCAATGGCCGCAGAGGGCCTGCCAGTTGGACTTGTCCCGGAACAGGGCCTCGTTGCCCCGGTGCGGGCGGATGTGATCCACGAGGGTGGCCGGCGCCCCGCAGCGGGTGCAGAGGGGATGCGAGAGGAGGAACGCCTTCCTCTCCCGCTCCCATGTCCGGTCGTAGCCGCGCGCCCGTGCGGTCGGCCGGGTGGCGTCGAACCGGGCTTTTCGCTCCCGGTCTGCCTTCTGCCGGCACGGGCAGGTCTCCCCGGAGGGGATCACCCGGCCGCACTGGCAGATGCGGGGTGCGCGGACGGGCATCAGGCCACCGGCCGCTCGGAGGCGTTGCCCTTGATCAGCACCGCCCCGGCCGCGATCGACGTGCCGCTGTTGAGGGTCAGCACGAGGCGCAGATACCGCCTGAAGCCGCGATAGCCGACCTTCACCGCGCTGTTGGCCGCGAGCACGGCGGGAAGGCTGCCGTGAAGGTGATCGGCATCCACGTCGGTGAAGTCGCCGGCCGTGGTGGTGTCGCTCTCCTGCACCTTGGCCGTGAAGTTGCCCGACCCGGCGATGGCGCCGGTGTTGACGACGAAGGCCGCCGACCCGAAGCCGAGAAGGTCGAGGGCGGCGCTGGTGACGGTGGCCGTCTGCACGGCCGGGGCGATGGCCGGAACCACGCCGATATTGTGGGCGATGTCGCGCATGTCGGGGTCCTCAGACGCTGGTGGCCATCTTGAGCTTGCGGAGCGCGGCCGGCTGCACCATGCCGCCACCCACCCGGCGCCGGGCATGGAAGCGGATCTGGCCCTTGGTGGCCCGCGTGTAGGGGTCGCGCAGGACGCTCATGCCCACACGGTCATAGATCCGGTAGGCCGTGCCGAAATCGCCGTAGATGATCGGGAAGGCATCGGCCGCGATGTCCGGCATGTCCACGGCATCGACAACCGGCCGGCCGAGAAGGGTCGAGGGCTGGCCGGCCGCATAGGCTTCCCGCCACAGATAATTGCCCTGCCCATCCTTCAGGGTGCTGACGACCCCGAGGGTGGTGGAGTTCATCACCCACGTTCCGGTGCGGCGATATTCGGCCGGCAGGCTGTAGAGGAGCTTCACCAGCGCGTCGGGCTGGATGGTCGTGGCGTGCCCGTTGGCAAAGCCGGGAACGCCCGGCGCGGCCAGGAGGCCCATCGGCTTCTTGACGCCATTGCCGAGCATCAGGGCCGAGGCCTCGACGCGGCCGAAAGCGGCCGTGAGTTCGGTCATCACTTCACCCTCGACATTCGTCGCGTCCTCGAGGGTGCGCTGCGAGATGTCGACGAAGCACGCGAGCTCATGGGTTTCGATCTCGATCTGACCGAACGACATGGTCGTCTCGTCGCGGTCCTCGTCCTCGCCGACCCAATAGGCCGTCGGCACGGAAGTGCGCTTCGGGATGACGATGGATGGGGCGGTGATGGAACCGACACGCGCAAGAGACCGGATCGGGCTGAATTCGATGATGTCCTTCAGGATCTCGGCCGAGACTTCCGGCGGCGCGAAATAGCCGCCCTTCGTGTCGTCCCCAATGACGAGGGCGCGCACTTCCTCGGGCTGCATCCGCTCCACACCCGTCCGCAGGAAGGACGTGAAGGCGCGGCGCTCGAGGGGCACTTCGCCCGGCGCCGGATTGCCGCCGGCCGGCCGGTTGGCCCGGGTCTCGAGGGTGGCGAGGCGCTGTTCCAGGGCCGGAATGCCAGCCAGCCGC
>JBBSSF010000374.1:0-4201 GCA_038242345.1 Hyphomicrobiales bacterium | reverse complement strand
CGCCGGCTTGCCGCGGGAGACATCGCTCACCGAAAATACCCGCTCGCCGAAATAGGGCAGCAACCCCGCCACCGTCAGGGTGCGCCGCAGCCGGCGGGCGCTGGAGTTGGAGGCGACGCAGAAGGGCAGGTCCATTGCGGACAGGAGTTTCGGAATGCCGGGCAGGGCGCGCAGGTCGCGGTCGAGGGCCTCGCTCATGCGCGCTTCGGCCCGGGTGTCATAGTCATCGGGAAAGCGCAGGCCATAGCGCTGCTCGGCCAGCGCCCGGGCCGCGTCATGATCCAGGCCGAGGAAGGTGTGGAAGGCTTCCTCCGGCGTCAGCGCCACGCCAAGATCGCGGAACAGATCGGACGTCACCCGGGCGGCAATGGATTCGCTGTCGACGAGGGTTCCGTCGCAGTCGAAGATGACGAGATCGATCACGGTCCGGCTCCGATGGAGGGGGGCGGGCAGAACGCCGCCCCGATCAGGGATCCGGTCCGCGGAGACGGAGCCGGAAGACGAATCGACAACCCCCGGAAAGGGGCGTCCGGCGGGCAGGGTCGCCGCAGGCGACCGGTTGTGCAAGGCCGCCCGGTGCGGAGCGAAGCGCTTCTCTCTCCGCCTGATGCATGCCGGCCATCGGGCCGGTTGCTACGTAGCATCACTTTCTTGTGTTTGCAGATCTGCATTGCCAGATCTACTGTCCTCTGACGAGCGACCATTTGCCCGATCCCCTGCGGGGCGTGCGAGGCACGAGGAGACGCAGGCCCATGGAAACACTCTATGATCGGATCGGTGGAGAACATGGCGTGCGCCGGCTGACCCGGCGCTTCTACCAGCTCATGGACAGTCTCCCCGAGGCCGCCGCCTGCCGGGCGATTCACGGTCCAAGTCTGGAGCCGGCAGAGCAGAAGCTGTTCGAATATCTGTCCGGCTGGCTGGGCGGGCCGCCGCTGTTCGTCTCGCGTCATGGCCCGCCGATGCTGCGCCGGCGCCATTTCCGCGCCCCGATCGGGCCGGAGGAGCGGGAGGGCTGGCTGCTGTGCTTCCGCCGCGCCTTCGCCGAAACCGTTGCCGATCCGTCGCTTGCCGCACTCATTCTGCCGCAGATCGAGCAGCTCGCCCGCCATATGGAAAACCAGGGGTCCCAGACAGTCGATTTCCGCTGTGCCGGGCGCTAAGAGAGGGTGACGGAGGCGCACCGGAACGCCGCCTCCGGTCCTTCGGCGACAGGCATGCGTACACCACGGGATAGACTGAACGACTCTGCGCCGGCCGTGCCGGATGCGGATGGGGAGCGGGGCGGCAAGCTGCGCGCGCTGGTGGCGCGCGTCGGGCGCTGGCGCGCGGGGCGTGGCGCGGGCGAAGCCGCCGATGCGGCGGGCACCGGTGCGGTGTCGGCTGCGCCCGGCAGCGCCGAGGATGCGCTGGACAGCACCCTGTCGCCCGAGTTCGCGGCCCTTCTCGCCCGCATCCAGGCCGAACTCGGACCGCCGCTCGATGGCACGCTGATGGCGCCGGCCGATGGCCGCGCCTTCAGCGCTGCCGTCGCCACCCGCTGGAACCGCGATCTGCCGCCCCTGAAACGGGTGGTCGATGTGGTCGTCGACGGCAATCCGGCGCTGGGCTCGGCGGACACCCGGGTCAAGGTGATGATTCCCCCGGATCCGGCCGCAGGCGCCATTCTCTACGCCCATGGCGGCGGCTGGGCCTTCGGCTCGCCGGAAAGCCATGAGCGCATCGCCCGGGTGCTGGCGCTGTCCTCGGGGCTGCCGGTCTTTTCGGTGGATTACCGGCTGGCCCCGGAGGATCCCTTTCCCGCCGGCCTCATGGACCTGATCGGCGTTCCCGACACCATCTTCCAGCGCACGGTTTCTCTCGGCGTCCGCCTCGGGTCGCTGGTGCTCGCCGGCGATTCGTCCGGAGCGAACCTGGCGCTCGCCGCGCTCTATCATGCCTGGAGCCGGCGCCAGCCGCTGCCCGTCGGCGCGGTCTTCTTCTATGGCGTGTTCGACTACAATCATGCGACGCCGTCCCACCGGCATTTCAGCGCCGGGCCGGGGCTGACCACGGCGAAGATGGACCGGTTCTGGGACTGGTATCTGCCCGAGCGGGCGGCGCGCTGCCTGCCGCTGGCCTCGCCGCTCCAGGCCGAGGACGCCTTCTTCCGGGATCTGCCGCCGCTGCATCTGATGGCGGCCGGCGTCGATCCGCTGCTGTGCGACACCCTCGGCCTGCACCGGCGCCTGCAGGAGATCGGCCGCAGCGACGAGCTGCGCGTCGTGCCGGGGGTCACCCATGGCTTCCTCCAGTTCTCCGGTGAACTGGCGGTGGCCGAGGAGGAGCTGATCCTGGCCGGACAGGCCGCTGCCCGGTTCGCGGCCGCGCGCTGAAGCGTGTGGCAGCGCCGGCTCAGGCGGGTTGGTCCGGCCGGCAGATCAGTCGCTGGGCCAGCAGGTTGGCGTGCAGGGCGGCGAGCGCGAAGCCGCAGCCGATGGCCACGTCCACTGCCCGGTCGAGGGGCGCGCTGGACGGCGTGTGGGTGAGCACGGCGACCAGGTCGAGGATCAGCAGCGCGAAGGCGGTGATCGCCCCGACCCCGAGCACGGTGTGGAACTGCTGCGCCGGCCAGCGGGCAAGCGCTGCCAGCGTCATGCCGATGACGAGGGCCTTCGGCGCGGGGAAGAGGGCGCCATAGCCGAGCGCGACCCCCACGCCGACCAGGGTGCCGAGCAGGAAATCCCGGATCATCGCCCGGCTCTGCACCGGATCGGCCTTGAGGCCGACGACGATGGCCAGCAGCGCCCAGTGGGAATGGCTGAGGCCGAGGACGACGCTCGACAGGAAGGCGCAGGCGATGGTGAGGGCGACGATGGCCGCAAACAGCAGCCGCTCGCACCGGCTGGCGCGGATATGGGCCACGATATCGCCGAGCCGCGGCCCGGTGCGCGGCCGCCACACCCCGGTCAGCCGGTCCCAGAGCACCGACACCGCAAAGACATAGAGCACCGAACCGGCGACGACGGCGAGGTCCTGCGGGGTGATCGGGACATAGAGCGAACCGATGGCGAGGCTGATGCACAGGAAGCGCGCGGCGAAGGCGGCGCTCGGATGCAGGCTTTCCACCAGCGCATAGAGAACGCCGGCGGTTCCAAGGGCGAGGACGAGGGCCGGCTCATTGCCCGCCGTCGCCGTGCCGATGGCGGTGCCCGTCAGGATCACCAGCCCGGCAATGGAGATGGCCGCCAGCCGCACCCGGGCGGGCCCGCCGACATCCAGCATGAAGCCGAGGATCGCCACCAGCAGGGCATAGGCGATCCACATCCCTTCGCCCAGCACGACGGCGGCGGCAAAGGGCGCCATCACCATGAGGGTGAAGCGCACCGAGCGGGCGCCGAGCCCGTCGGCCTGCCAGAAGGCGACCGAGCCGGGACCGGGCGGCGCAGGGGACGGGGCGTCGGAGCCGGTCACGGTGTCCTCGCTCGGGTGATCGCTGCGCCGCCTGTTCCGGATGGGGGCGGCCGGCCGCACGGCGCCCGGCCGGGGTGCCCGAGAATGCTCCGGAGCGCTTTCCGTTCGCTCCGCTTCGCTTGAAAATGCTCTAGAGCATTTTCCGTTCGCTTCGGCTCACGGTAAACGCTCTAGTCTTTTGATTTTACGCATTTTCTTCACGCGAACCAGTATCCAGTTCGCTTGAAAATGCTCTAGCGGCGCTTCAGGGCCTCGGCCAGCGCGGCGCCGAAGGAGCCCTGGGACGACGGCTGCGGCCGCTCGCGCCGGGTCGCGGGGCCGGAGCGGTCGCCACCGCGGGGCGGCGGCGGGGCGCCATCCTCCTTGCGCATGGAAAGGGCGATGCGCTTGCGCTTGGCATCCACATCGACCACGCGGACCTTCACCACGTCGCCGGCCTTCACCACCTCGTGCGGGTCCTTCACGAACCGGTCGGCGAGCTGGGAGACATGGACGAGGCCATCCTGATGCACGCCGATGTCGACGAAGGCGCCGAAATTGGCGACGTTGGTGACGGTGCCTTCCAGCACCATGCCGGGCTTCAGGTCGGCGATCTCGTGCACGCCCTCGGCAAAGGTGGCGGTGCGGAATTCGGGGCGCGGGTCGCGGCCGGGCTTTTCCAGTTCGGCGAGGATGTCGCGCACCGTCGGCAGACCGAAGCGCTCGTCGACGAACTCCTGCGGCTTCAGCTTCTTCAGCGCCGCGGAAT
>JBBSSF010000373.1:0-4204 GCA_038242345.1 Hyphomicrobiales bacterium | reverse complement strand
TCATCTCCTCGCCTCCTCGCCTCCTCGCCTCCTCGCCTCCTCGCCTCCTCGCCTCCTCGCCTCCTCGCCTCCTCGCCTCCTCGCCTCCTCGCCTCCTCGCCGCCTCGCCTCCTCGCCTCCTCGCCTCCTCGCCTCCTCGCCTCCTCGCCTCCTCGCCTCCTCGCCTCCTCGCCTCCTCGAAAGGAGGCTGCCTGTTGCGCGAGGCGTTTGCAACGTTATAACATTACATATTCGACCCCCCTTCCCGGGGCCTCCCCGAGCCCCCCTTTCCGAACGGATCCCCCGATGCCGCGTGCCTCCTCCGCCGACCGGCGCCTGCCGGTCACCGTGCTCTCCGGCTTTCTCGGCGCCGGCAAGACGACCCTGCTCAACCACATCCTCGCCAACCGGAGCGGGCAGCGGGTGGCGGTGATCGTCAATGACATGAGCGAAGTGAATATCGACGCCGATCTCGTGCGCACGGGGGCGGCCGGCCTCACCCGCACCGAAGAGAATCTGGTCGAACTCACCAATGGCTGCATCTGCTGCACGCTGCGCGACGATCTCCTCGTCGAGGTGCGCCGTCTGGCCGAAAGCGGCCGCTTCGACCAGATCGTGATCGAGGGCACCGGCATTGCCGAGCCGATGCCGGTGGCCGCCACCTTCTCCTTCCGCGACGCCGACGGCCGGAGCCTGTCCGATGTCGCCCGTCTCGACACCCTGGTGACGGTGGTCGATGCGGTGAACCTGCTCCGGGATTATGGCTCGGCCGCCTTCCTGCGCGACCGGGGCGAGACCGCCGGCGATGGCGACGACCGCACCCTGGTCGACCTGCTGGTGGACCAGATCGAGTTTGCCGACGTCATCGTCCTCAACAAGGTCTCCGATGTCGCCCCGGAGCAGCGCGATCTGGTGCGCGCCGTGGTGCGCGCTCTCAATGCCGGCGCCCGGCTGATCGAGACCGATCAGGCCGTCGTGCCGCTGGAGGCCGTGCTCGACACCGGTCTCTTCGACGAGGCCCGAGCGGAGACCCATCCGCGCTGGTTCCGCGAGCTCTACGAACCCGACCGGCACACCCCGGAGACCGAGGAATATGGTCTCGCCTCCTTCGTCTACCGCGCCCGGCGACCCTTCGATCCGGTGGCCTTCGACCGGTTCACCGCCGCGCCCTGGCCGGGGCTGATCCGGGCCAAGGGCCATTTCTGGCTGGCGACCCGGCCGCGCTGGGTCGGGGAACTGTCGCTGGCCGGCGCCATCTGCCGGCTGTCGGGCCTCGGCTACTGGTGGGCGGCGGTGCCGCGCGCCCGCTGGCCCGAGGGCGCGGATCCGGTGATCGGCCGGGTCTGGTCGCCGGTCTGGGGCGACCGGCGGCAGGAGCTCGTCTTCATCGGCGCCGGACTGGACGAGGCGGCCCTGCGGGCGGCGCTGGATGCCTGCCTTGTCGGCCCCGAGGACCGGCTCGACCCGTCCCTTGCCGGCACCCTGCCCGATCCGCTGCCGGCCTGGGGGCAGGATCATGCAGCCTGACGTCTCCGCTGCGTTCGCTCCGGGCCGGGGCTGCGTCACGGCGGGCCGGCTCGCCCTCGGCCGCGGCGCCGGCCCGATGACGCTGGTCCTGCGCACCCTGCCCGACGACATCGCCGCGGCCCTCGACGCCGCCGATCCCGCGCATCTGCCCTCGCTTCGGGTCCGCGGTGCGGCAGCCGACATGGCCGCCGGGCTGCGCCGCTATTTCCGCGCCTGGGATTTCAGTCCGCCGGCGCTCGCCGGCTGGCTGGCCGATGATGTGGCCGGGCTCGCGCGGCTCTACGGTCAGGTCAGCGGAGCGGACACGATCCTCGTGCGGCTGGAGTGCATCCGCACCGATGGCTGCACGCGCTTCCATGCCGACAATGTCGGCCTGCGTCTGGTCTCCACCTATCGCGGGCCCGGCACCGAGTGGCTGTCGCCCCGGGCGGTGGCGCGCACGCCCGCCGGCCAGCCCCTGCCCGAGAGCGCCATCCGGCAGATGCCGCGCGGGGCGGTCGCGCTGATGCGCGGCAGCCGGGATGCGGAGCCGGACTGTCCAGCTCTCCTCCACCGCTCGCCGCCTGTCGCCGGCACCGGCCAGATCCGCCTGTTCCTGGCGATCGACGCGGAACCGGATGGCTGAGCCGGATCAGCCGCCGAGCCGCTGGGACCACCATTTGGGATCGCCATTGGGGATCTGCCCCTTGGCGCAGCCGATGCGGAAGGTCCAGTCCGGCCAGTCGGTCTGCATCCAGTAGAGCCAGTTGAAGCAGTCCTTCTCGGTGCGGAAGCAGGCCGTCACCGAAGTGGTCTCGATCCAGTCGAAGGTGGTCTTGCGCCGGCCCGCGAACACGCCGAACCAGGTGGCGGCCTGGCCGAATTCTGCCGTGGCGGCGGTGCAGTCCAGGGGCTCCGGGCGCGGCCGGATGGTCTGGGCCGAAGCCGGCGCGCGGACCGGCAGCAGCAGGGCCCCCACCAGCGCGGCGATCGCGATCCGTCTCGATGCGGCCATGGCCCCCTCCGGTTCCCGAACCCTGCGGACAGCGGCGACCACGGCCGGGTGCCCGAACGCGCCCATCATAAGCCGCCCACCTCCGTTCCGGCAGGGCCTGCATGACGCACCGGCCGGCCTCACCATGAAACGGCCACGAAGGGGCGCACAGTCCGCCGCTCTGCCGCGACCTGCGGATCGGATGACCGCGCCCATCGGCGCGATTGCCGCGCGGGCCCGGCTCTGCTACCCGCTCCTCCACGCTCCCGTTCCGAGAGGGATTCGCCGATGCGCCGCACTGTGTCGCCGGGCTTCAGGAAACGTGCCGCCGCCGGTCTTGCCGTCGCCGGCCTCGCCGTGCTGGTCACGGCCTGCACCACCTCCGCTCCGCCAACCCGGCGCGCGGCAACCGGCCAGGCCCCCCGCACCGCCAGCGTCGGCCAGATCACGGCGGCCGCGGCCGGCCCCATCCGTCCGGGCACCACCTATTCGCTGGCCGGCCTCAAGGCCGCCGCCCCGGCCTTTACCGTCACCCCGATCGAGACCGCCGTCGAGAGCCGGACGACCTCCGCCTTCGGCCTGTTCTATGATGGCATGCAGACCTTCCAGGCCTTCAAGGGCGGCGATGGCAAGGTGGGCGAGGTGCATGGCGTGGGCGACCGGGTCGTCGGCCCGGCCGGCGAGCGCATCGGCATGACCATGGCCGAAGCCGGCACCCAGCCGCGGGAATGCCGCATGGGCCGGGATCTGTGGATCGGCATGGCCATCTGCACCTCCCATGGCGCGCGCAACGTGCAGCTGGTCTATTCGATTGCGGGCTACATGGATTTCACCCATCTGCCGCCGCCCAACGAGCTGCGCGAGGCGATGCTCCAGCGCATCATCTGGCGCCCGAACTGAGTGCCGGGACACCGGATGCGGATCGCGGGGTGTCCCTGAAGGGCCGCGGATTTCCCGTCCCCCGGGGGCAAGGGAATCCGCACCGGACGGCCGGAGTGCCCGTGTCATGCCAGGCACACGAAGTGCTGACCGCACCGTGCGCCTGAAGAACAGCGAATTTCTCATATGCTCCAATGGCATGAGAAATCCGCATTTGAATACCAAAGAGTCCTCTTCGAGGATCTTTGGTATCATGCCAGAGATCCGCGAATCGGATCCTCTGGCATTCCGATGCGGATTTCTCATGCTTCTTGGCATCTGTGAGAAATCCGCTGTTCTTCTGGCGCTGGGGTGCGGTCAGCGCCTGATATCAGGGTGTCCCGGCGCGGGCTTTCGGGGCTGGCGAGGCCCGGGCCCAAAGGTGCTGCCGCAGGGGTGCATCGCCCGCCGACGAAGGAGATCTCCATGACTGCCGAACCGGCGTCCCGCCGCCCCTCCTTCGATGTGGCCGAGCTTGCCGCCGGCGTTCGTGCCGGCCGCCGGGCCCAGGTGGCCCGGGCCATCACGCTGATCGAATCGCGCAAGGCCGACCACCGGCGCATCGCCCGCGACCTGCTCCAGGAGCTGCTGCCGGACACGGGGCGCGCGCTCCGGGTCGGCATCACCGGCGTGCCCGGTGTCGGCAAGTCCACCACCATCGACGCCCTCGGCACCTTCCTGACGGAGCGCGGACACAGGGTGGCGGTGCTGGCCGTGGACCCCTCCTCCACCCGCACCGGCGGCTCCATCCTCGGCGACAAGACGCGCATGGAGCGCCTGGCCACTGATCCCAACGCCTATGTGCGC
>JBBSSF010000372.1:0-4211 GCA_038242345.1 Hyphomicrobiales bacterium | reverse complement strand
TCATCGATACCTATTATCGCACCGGCCTCTACAAGCCGCCGGCGCTGCCCTTCATCCCCGGCGGCGAGGGCGCGGGCGTGGTGGAATCCGTCGGCGCCGGCGTGACGGGGCTTCAGCCCGGCGATCGCGTCGCCTATGCCACCGGGCTCGGCGGCTATGCCTCCATGCGGCTGATGCCGGCCGACCGGCTGGTGCGCGTGCCCGCGGCCATCTCCGACGAGACCGCCGCCGCCATGATGCTGAAGGGCATGACCGCCCGCTATCTGCTGCGCGCGACCTATGACGTGAAGCCCGGCACGGTGATCCTGTTCCATGCCGCAGCCGGCGGCGTCGGGCTCATCGCCGGCCAGTGGGCGCGCGCGCTCGGCGCCACCGTCATCGGCACCGCCGGCTCGGCCGACAAGGTGAAGCTGGCCCTGGAGCACGGCTACCATCACGTCATCAACTACCGCGACGAGAATTTCGTCACCCGGGTGAAGGAGCTCACCGGCGGGCGCGGCGTCGATGTCGTCTATGATTCCGTCGGGCGGGACACCTTCGCGGGCTCGCTGGACTGCCTGAAGCCGCGCGGCCTGTTCGTCTCCTTCGGCAATGCCTCGGGCCCGGCGCCCGATATCAGCCTGCTGACGCTGGCGCAGAAGGGCTCGCTCTTCGTCACCCGGCCGACGCTCTTCACCTACATCGCGTCCCGCGCGGATCTGGAAGAGACCGCCGCCGACCTGATGCAGGTGGTGGCCAGCGGCGTCGTGCGCATTCCCGTCGGGCGGACCTATGCCCTCGCGGAGGCCGCGCGCGCCCACAGCGACCTGGAAGGGCGCCTGACCACGGGAGCCTCGGTGTTCCGGCCCTGAGGGCGGGCGCCGGTCTGCCCGGACGGCGGGCAGGGGGTGCGGTCATGACGCGCTTCCCCCGCCTGGCAGAGTTGCATAAGCTTTGTGCATGCTCACGCAGCGGACAAGGGGGATCCCGTGGGGCGCCTGACGACTCATGTTCTCGACACGGCACTCGGCACACCGGCCGAAGGCATCCGCATCGACCTGTTCCGATTCGGATCAGGCGCGCCGGAGCTGGTGGCGACCGGCGTCACCAATGATGACGGCCGTCTGGACCAGCCGATTCTTTCCGGCGATGCCATGCAGTCGGGGACCTATGAGCTGCTGTTCCATGCCGGCGACTATCTGCGCGCCGTGAACGCGCCGCTGACCGAGCCGCCCTTCCTGGACGTGATTCCGATCCGCTTCGGCATTTCGGACCCGGCGGCGCACTATCATGTGCCGCTGCTGCTCTCGCCTTATGGTTACGGCACCTATCGGGGAAGCTGAGACGATGCGCGACACCATCCGTTTCCTGCGCGGAACCGAGGTCGTCGAGGTCGCTGCCGTCCATCCGACGGAAACGCTGCTCGACTATCTGCGTCTGTCCGAGCGCGCCACCGGCACAAAGGAAGGCTGCGGCGAGGGCGACTGCGGCGCCTGCACCGTGGCCCTTGGCCGTCTGGAGCATGGCAAGGTCGTCTACCGGCCGGTCAATGCCTGCATCCAGCTTCTCGGCATGGTCGACGGCGCCCATGTGGTCACCGTAGAGGACATCGGCACCCCCGAGTCGCCCCATCCGGTGCAGGCGGCGATGGTCAGCCATCATGGCTCCCAGTGCGGCTTCTGCACGCCCGGGATCGTGATGAGCCTGTTCGTCGCCTACCAGGAGGGCGGCCCGGTCTCCCGGGAAGTGATCGAGGACCGGCTGGCCGGCAATCTCTGCCGCTGCACCGGCTATCGTCCCATCATCGACGCGGCGGCGGCCGCCATCACCGGCGCGCCGGCGGATGCGATCGCGGCCGATGCCGACGCCATCGCCGCCCGGCTGGAGGACCTCCGCAGCGGCCGGGATCTCTTCGTCGGCACGCCGGAGCGCTTCTTCGCGGCGCCGTCCACGCTGGCGTCGCTTGCCGAGATGGTGGCGCGCTTTCCCGATGCGGTCCTCGTGGCAGGCGCCACCGATGTCGGCCTCTGGGTCACCAAGGAGCTGAAGGATCTGGCGAAGATCATCTGGCTCGGCCGGGTGGAGGGGCTCGATTCGGTGACCGATACCGGCGACATGCTGGTGATCGGGGCGACGGCCACCTTCGATGTCGTGCAGCCCGCCATGGCGTCCATCGACGAGGATCTCGGCGAACTGTGGCGCCGCATCGCCTCCAAGCAGGTGCGCTCTGCCGGCACCGTCGGCGGCAATGTCGCCAACGGCTCGCCCATCGGCGACAGCCCGCCGGCGCTCATCGCCCTGGGTGCCCAGCTCGAACTGCGCTCGACGGCCGGTGTCCGGATCATCGACCTGGAGGACTTCTTCATCGCCTACCGCAGGCAGGACCGGCGCCCGGGCGAATTCGTCTCGCGGCTGTTCGTGCCGAAGCTGAAGGCCGGCGAGGTGTTCCGCGCCTACAAGATCTCCAAGCGCTTCGACCAGGACATTTCCGCCGTGATGGCGGCCTTCCGGTTCACCCTGGAGGAGGGCCGCATCGTCGGCGCCCGGCTCGCCTTCGGCGGCATGGCCGGCACGCCCAAGCGGGCCTTCGCGACGGAAGCCGCCCTCATCGGCCTCGATCCGGCCGATGCCGCAGCGGCCCAGGCAGCGGCGGCCCACATCGCCACCGATTTCACCCCGATGGACGACCACCGGGCCTCGGCCGCCTATCGCCGGGCGGTTGCCGAGGGGCTGATCGTCAAGGCGCTGGCCGAGATCGCCGGTGCGCCGACCACCACCACCCGTGTCAGAGGACTGCGCCATGACGACGCTCCGGCCGCTGCCTGACGCCGCTTCCGCCGCGGCGGATCATGCCGTCGTCCGCAAGTCTGTCCCCCATGACAGCGCGCTGCTCCATGTGACGGGCGCGGCGCGCTATGTGGACGACATCCCCGAGCCCGAGGGCACCCTGCACATCGCCCCGGGCTATTGCCGCGAGGCGGCGCGGGGCCGCTTCACGGCGATGGACCTCACGGCCGTGCGCGCCTTCCCGGGCGTCGTGGCGGTGCTGACGGCCGAGGACGTGCCGGGCGAGAATGACTGCTCGCCGGCCCACACCCATGACGAGCCGATCTTCACCTCGGGCGAGATCCGCTTTCTCGGCCAGCCGGCCTTCGCCGTGGTCGCCCGCACCCGGCAGGCGGCGCGCAAGGCGGCGCGGCTGGTGAAGTTCGCCGTGGAGCCGGTGACGCCGGCCATCACCGTCGACGAGGGCATCGCCCGCGGCGAGATGGTGCTGCCGCCCTACCAGTTCGTGCGCGGCACGCCGGATGACAGCGTCAAGGCCGCGCCGCACAGCCTTTCCGGCTCGATCCATATCGGCGGGCAGGAGCATTTCTATCTGGAAAGCCAGGTGTCGCTGGCCATTCCCGGCGAAGCCGGCGACATGGCGATCCACACCTCCAGCCAGCATCCGAGCGAGGTGCAGGTTCTTGTCGCCCAGGCGCTCGGCGTGCCGGCGGCGGCGGTGACGGTGGAGATGCGCCGCATGGGCGGCGGCTTCGGCGGCAAGGAGAGCCAGGCGAGCGTCTGGGCCTGCATGGCGGCCATCGCCGCCCGCGTCACCGGCCGGCCGGCCAAGATCCGGCTCGACCGCGATGACGACATGACCATGACCGGCAAGCGCCACGACTTCCGCGTCGACTATGCCGTGGGCACCGACGCCGATGGCCGGATCATCGCCACGACGATGGACCAGTATGCCCGCTGCGGCCATTCGGCGGACCTGTCGCTCGGCATCTGCGACCGGGCGATGTTCCACGCCGACAACGCCTATTATCTGCCCGAGGTCGCCGTCCGCTCGAAGCGCATCCGCACCGACACGGTCTCCAACACCGCCTTCCGCGGCTTCGGCGGCCCCCAGGGCATGGTGGCCATCGAGCGGGTGATGGACGCCATCGCCATCACTCTCGGCAAGGATCCGCTCGATGTCCGCATGGCCAATTTCTATGGCGGACCCGGCCGGGACGTGACGCCCTACAACATGACCGTCACCGACAACATCATGCCGGAGCTGGTGGCGGAGCTGGAAAAGAAGACCGACTATCGCGCCCGCCGGGCCGGGATCGACGCCTTCAACCGCACCTCGCCTTTTCTCAAGCGCGGCATCGCCCTGACACCGGTGAAGTTCGGCATCTCCTTCACCCTGATCCACCTCAACCAGGCCGGCGCCCTCGTCCATGTCTATCAGGATG